>NZ_CDSBKL010000135.1:0-9838 GCF_977115555.1 Aquiflexum sp. | reverse complement strand
AGATGGACCGATTTTAGGAATCAGGTTTAGCGCGAGCTCAAAAATTAATGTTTCATTATTTTGCTTCAACATGCATGGTGTCCCGTATTTCTATTAAAAAACTTTTTATTTGGTGCAGCCTGTCCACCATGGCTACTTTGTCAAAAACTTTTTGATGGTCGCCTTTGATTACTTCTTGGGCACCCTGAAGTGTGTATCCTTTGATTTTTACCAATTGATAGATATACCTGATTTTTTCAATATCGTCTTTGGTAAACCTTCGGTTTCCCTTCTTGTCTTTTTTAGGTTTGATGATGTCAAACTCACCTTCCCAATAGCGGATAAGTGAAGGTGCAACTTTGAACATGCTGGCTACTTCTCCGATAGAGTAGTATTTTTTTTCGATTTCTTTTTCTTTGTATGGCACGGGATCTAAAGTATTACTTTAATCAAAAATAGGAAAAAATATTAATTTTCAACTCTCGAATATTCTTTTCATTAATTGCCATTTCTCATTTCCCTGATTACCGGGTAACTTTTGTTGATAAGTTGACATCAGATTTTCCCATTCTTGCACTTTCGGGTTATTTGCATCCAATTCCGCTTTTCTTTCAAAAGAAAAACTCGAATCTGCTTCAATTATCATGAACAGCCTATTTTCCCAACGGTATAATTCCATTGAAATTATTCCCGCATCTGTAAAACTTTGGAGGATTTCAGGTTTTACAGATTGATGATAAGTCTCGTACTCCTCAATGAGTTGAGGATCACTTTTTAAATCAAGAGTTAAGCAAAAGCGTCGGTTCATTTTATAATTTTAGAAAAAGCTTCCGATAAATATGAATTGCAAATACCGGAAGCCTTTAAATTGTTCTTTTTAAGGGTTTGACGCTTTTTTCTTAGAATCTTTTTCATCGATCACTTCTTTGGCATCTTCAGCACCTTTTAGGTAAGTGGGAAGATTCAATCCGGCCATGTTAAAAAGGTCATTCAAAGGAGGAACACTTTTCATCAAGCCTGAAACGAAATTTGCAGTAGACCCATTTCCATTTTCTCCGTTGGCACCGGAATCCCATACAGTTACTTTGTCTATTTTTATATTCTTGACAGCATCTACTTGAGTTTTGACAAGTTCAGGTAGTTTCTCAATCAATAAAAGTTGGAACGCCTTATTTGGATCACCTCCTGCGGCATCCACTACTTGCCTATAACCTTCTGCCTGTTTGGTTAGGATTTCATATAGACCTCGCGCTTCTGCATCCATTTTGGCAAATATTGCATCAGCTTCACCTTTTGCCTGCTCCCTGATCCTTTCAGCTTCAGCCTGCGCCTCAATGATTGCCTTTTGTTTGGCTATTTCTGAAGGTACTACCACATTGGCGATTTGTGTAGATCTTTCCCTTTCGGACCTTGCCGTTTCTGCTTTTTGTTCTGCAAGGTATGATTCTTCCAATGCACGGGCTTGTTGCACTTTTTCAGCCGCAAGGGCTGTTCTTGATGCTTCCGCTTCTCTTTCTCTCCTGACTGCGTCGGATTGGGCAATGGAGATTTTGGCCTCGTTTTCCCCTTTTACTGCCAAAGCATTGGCCTCAGAAGTTTTGACCCTTGTATCTCTTTCTGCTTCCGCCTTACCTATAGACTCGTCTTTGAAGGCTTCGGCAATGCTTACTTCTCTTGATTTATTGGTGATAGCTATCTTGACATCCCTGTCTCTGTGGGTTTCGGCAATTTGCACATCCCGCTCCCGGTCTGCCATAGCCTTTCCGGTTTCACCGATTTTTTCCTGCTCCGCGACTGAGATTTTAGCTTCGTTGATGGCTTTTGCAGCGGCCTCCTTACCCAAAGCCTCGATGTATCCTGATTCGTCTTTGATGTCAGTTACGTTGACGTTGATCAGCTTGAGGCCGATTTTCTTTAACTCTGTGTCTACATTTTTGGAGATGTTATCCAGAAACTTATCCCTGTCAGAATTGATCTCCTCTATTGTCATTGTCGCAATAACCAACCTCAACTGTCCAAAAAGTATGTCCTTAGACAATTCTTGGATTTGGTCAGGAGAAAGTCCCAACAATCTCTCAGCTGCATTACCCATACTGTCGGTCTCCGTCGATATGGCAATGGTAAAGCGGCAGGGAACATCTACCCGGATATTTTGGCGGCTAAGTGCATTGGTCAGATTGGCTTCAATGGAAATCGGTTTTAGGTCGAGATACGCATAATCCTGAATGACAGGCCAGATAAATGCACCGCCTCCATGGATACATTTGGCGGAAGTTCCTCCTGTTCGGCCATATACAACCAAGATTTTGTCTGAGGGACACCTTTTGTACCTTGAAACCAAAGCTGTTATTGATACAAAAAATACTACTGCTGCTGCTACTAGGATATAAATTGTTTCCATATTTGAATTGAGTGTTAAAGTTTTTCTACAACCAGAATATTATCAGAATCGACAGATTTTATTTTTACCAATGTCCCGGATTTCAGAGTTTCAGACTCTGTAATGGCCCTCAGTTCTTTAAATGAACCTTTGATACTAATCTGAACTTTGCCAATCCCTGATTTTTTCTCTGGAATGGTCAAGTAAACTTCCCCGGTTTTTCCTAAAGTTTCTTTGATTTGGAAGGTGTTGTCTTCTGCTAGCCTTTTGATCTGAGAAATAATCAGAAAAAACATGGCCACAAATGCTATTCCCGCAAGAAGGGCAATCCCTACTAGAAGGGTTTTATTTTCTATGATGTCATAAAATGAAATCCCTGTCCATCCAAAGCCCAACATAAAGTGGATGAAGTTTCTGAATGAAAAAAACTGAAATGCCCCTTGAGTACCTTCAAGATCACTGTCAAAATCAGCATCCAAGCCGTCAGTTGCATCTGCTCCAATAAATGTCATGATGGTCTGTACCAAAAAGATCAAGGAGGATGGTATGGCCAAATACCAAAAGATCTTAAGCAAGGTCTCCATTTCGCTAAAATTTTCCATAGTTGTGAATTGGTTTATGTCCACCAAACTAATTAATTTATTAATTGGCACAAACAGTTGGGCTAAACTTGTTTGAAAAAAAATTTCAGAGAGAAAAAAAAACATAATGGTCATGTTTTTTGGTTTTATTGGTTCGATTCTGAAATCCTCAGCGAATGGAATTCTAAGAGGTTTGAATTTTTCAAAAAACAGAATTCCAAAAATGATTCATTTGAATTAAAAAATAGATGAAAATGGCTTTGATTAACCGATTTTAACATGTTATAAAAAGAAAATTGCATTTCGTTCAAAAAAAAGTTTTTATACCCATTAGATTATTTTATATTTTGACTTGAATTTTGGAGTAATGAGAGTAAATAAGTTTTCGGCCTTCTTTTTTATCCTTGCAATTCTGCAATTGACTTTTGCTTTGGATGGCCATTCACAAGTGACCACTTTGGGTAAAGAATTCCTTTTTGGATTTATGGAGAACAACGGGATTCCTCCAGAAGCGCCTGATAGGGGTGTGGTGGTGATTACAGCAAGTGAAGCAGCAGAGGGTGTTTTGGAGTATGGTGGCAAGTCCTACCCATTTTCTCTTGCAGCAGGTCAACAATTCTTCCACCAGATCAATGATTTCGATATTCTACACAGAACTTCCGGCGTAATAGAATCCAAAGGTGTTTATATCATTTCTTCAGGAAAAGTATCAGTATACGCATTTAATGAAAGATTCAGGTCAGCGGATGGAACAGTGATTTTGCCGATAACAACTTTGGGTAAGGATTATTATATCACTTCGCATTTTGAAGTGATGACCACAGCTGTCAATTACAATGCAAACATAAATAACGAAAGTACACTTTTGGTAGTTGGTGTCGAGGATGATACCAGGATTGAAATTACCCCTACTGTATGGACCCAAACAGGGAATCCACCCTTGGTTCCTTTTTTTATAACACTTAATCGGGGTCAGAGTTATCAGATCAAGGCAAAGGGAGACCTTACAGGAACAAGGGTCAGGGTATTGGGTGAAAATGTAGAAGAATGTAAAAATCTAGCTGTTTTTGGTGGCAATAAATGGACAAGTGTGGGAGATTGTGGCCAGGCAAATGACAACCTTTTTCAACAAGCTTATCCAATAAATACCTGGGGGACGGAATTTTTTCACATCCCACTTGCAGGGAGGTCTTCAGGGGAATTGGTCAAAGTGCTTGCCTCAGAAGATAACACATCGGTTTTTATAGATGGGGTATTAAGAGGCAATATCAATGCAGGAAAGTTTCTTTCCCTCAATTTTAGTGCTAACCAACTTGCCAGTATCCGGACAGACAAACCTGCCTCAGTGACGGTTTTTGCAAAAAGTCAGGCTTGTAATGACCCTAACCAAGCCCTTTTCAATGACGGTGATCCGTTTATGATTACTTACAGCCCTAATCAGCAGTTGCTAAAAACAATTACTTTCAATGCCCTCCAACTCCCTTCTATTACGAGCCACTACGTGAATGTCATCGTAAATACAGCCTCTAAAGACCAAACAAGACTTGATGGTAACAATGTTGGAAACCAATTTTTACCTATCCCCGGTAGTGCAGAATATTCCTATGCCAGGATTTCAATATTTCAGGGGGTACACAACCTGAGCAACCCCGATGGATTGATCGGATACGTATATGGATTCGGTTTTATTGAATCATATGGATTTGCGGTAGGGGCTAATCTTGATAACTTAAATTTTGAGACCAAAAGTAATTATGATTTTGAGGTGATTGGAGACAAGATCGCTTGCTACAATAATGAAGGGTTGTGGGAAATCAATCCTGAAAATGAGCTTTTCACCTATTTTGTTTGGGATTTTGGAGATGGTTCCGACCCAGTTGTAGGTCAAAAAGTAGCTCATACCTATACCGAAATAGGAGAATATGAAATCAAGGTAATCGCAGCTATCAGTGAAAATTCCTGTGATGAGCAGCAAGAAGTTAAATTCAGTGTAACAGTAATCAAAACGGAAGGTGAAATCAGGGGAATCACTAAGGCCTGTCCTTTGGTAGAGGAATTGACCTATGGTATAGTTTCGGAAATGGATTTTGATAGAATCGAATGGAAAGTAGAAGGTGGGGAAATTATTAATATCAATGAAGAATTGGAACAGGTAACTGTAAGGTGGGGAGCCGCGAATCCCAATGCAAAAATCATTGCTTTGCCGTATACCTCAGAGGGATGTCCGGGGGAAGAAATTGTACTTGGAGTAGTAATCAATCCGCTGATTGAAGCAGGAATACCTAATGGACTAAGCGAAATATGCTTTGATCCTGAGCGGGTGGATGAGTATGAAGTGGAATCCTTTTTTGCAAACAGAGGATATGAATGGTTCATTGAAGGCGGTGAGTTTGTCAATGGCAATGAAGGAAATAAAGCAGAAGTCAAGTGGAATAATCCTGGCATCACAGGGAGAATTTGGTATAGAGAATACAGTCTTTTTGATGATTTTTGTGAAGGTACTTCTCCCAAGCTTGAGGTTCTTGTCAATCCTTTGCTTGAAGGTTCTGTTTTTCTAAAAGAAGATGTGAACTGTTTTGGAGAATCTGACGGTAAAATCCAGCTCAATATTATTGGAGGAAAAGCACCTTATACGTTTTCATGGGGCCATAATTCCTCATTAAATTCAATTGAGGCAGGTAATTTACCTGCAGGTATTTATTCTGTAAAGGTTACAGATTCTTTCGGCTGTTTTGTTCAAATTGAAAACATTGAGATTGTTCAACCCGACCTTCTGGAATTGGTGAGTTTGGACATTGAAGGAACAACCTGTTTTGGGAGGCCTGATGGTATTGCCAATATCATTGTACAAGGCGGGGTTGCTCCTTACACAATCGACTTCCCTTCGGCCAATATTGTAGATGACAAAATTATCCTTGAAGGACTTGAAGGAACATCACAATCCTATTTGGTTACTGATGCCAATGGTTGCAGTATTCCTATTGCATTCCAGGTCGAATCACCGATGCCGGCCATAGCAGATGTCCGGATTCAAAAGGCAAGCTGTCCCGGACAATCCAACGGGGAGCTTTTTGTGGCTGAAACCAGAGGAATTGGTCCATTCACCTATACCTGGGAATACGATAATTCACAGGGTTCTTCCCTTGAAGGAATTCCAAAAGGGATTTATGAGGTTTCCATACAAGACAGTAGGGGTTGTATCAGTGAAGGAAGGGGCGAGGTAAAAGAGGAGAAGCCAAAATTCAGAATGCCTACTGGTTTTATTCCAGATGATGGTCTTTTTGGCCCGGTTTCAAATTGCGAGATTCCTTTCATGTTGAAGATTTTTAATAGATGGGGAAGTTTGGTTTATTCAGGCGATATGGGTTGGGACGGAAAGGTAAATGGAGAAGATGCGCCCGTTGGGTCATATACCTTTATGTTTTTATTTGAAGGTAATGTAAATGGTGAATTGGTAAGAGATGAATACAAAGGAGTATTTACCTTAATAAGATAATGGGTGTTGGTATATATCTGTTTTCAATTTGAATGGTTGCGAAAAAATTTTTCAATTTATCAGCAACAAAATCACTCCAAAGGACTTCTAGTGTTGTAATCTATCCTCATATACAATGATTAAATTGGTAAATTACATCTCATGCAGAGAATATAACTGAGAATGCGGTTCCTAGGTAAAATCTCCATTTATGTTTTGGGTTTGATGTTGACTATCAGCTGCCTCAATCCTGTATATGGACAGTTGTCTACCATTGGAAGGGAATTTTTTTTAGGTTTTATGGAGAACAACCGGATCGTTCCCAACAGAATAGACCAAGCTTCCATCATCATCTCTGCAAGCGAAGACGCAAGCGGTATCATCCAATACGTAAACAACACCATTCCTTTCTCAATAAAATCAGGCGAACAGTTTGTTTATGATTTCCCGCAGGATGGTTTGGATATTATCCATAGAACCTCAGGGAAAATAGAAAACCTCGGCGTGTATGTCAGTGCAGATGGAAATATAGCGGTACATGCTTTCAATTTCCGTCAAAGAAGCGCCGACGGTACTGTGATTCTTCCTCTTTCATCCTTGGGCAAAGATTATTTGGTAACAGCCCATGCAGAGCAATTTGCCCCCGGAGTATCAGGGGGAAGCAACATTAATTATGAAAGTACACTATTGGTCGTGGCGGTCGAGGACGATACCAATGTTGAAATCACAACTACTACCGGTACTGTAAATACCATTCCGCCAGGGGCTCCCATCAATGTAACTTTGAAAAAAGGGGAGAGCTACCAAATCAAAGCCAAAGGAGATCTGACAGGAACTAGGGTTCGAGTCCTTGGAAGTCAGGACGGAGACTGTAAAAACATTGCAGTCTTTGGTGGAAATAAAATGACTTCTGTAGGCACCGATTGTGAAGGAACTACAGGAGATCATTTGTATCAGCAAGCATACCCGCTGTTTTCTTGGGGAAAGGAATATATCCATGTTCCTTTGAAGGGAAGAACTTCCGGAGAAATGGTCAAAGTCCTTGCGGCTGAAAACAATACCCAAATCTTTTTGAACGGTGTTTCTCAAGGAAATCTCAATTCTGGCAAGTTTTCCACTTTTATGTTTGGACCCGAAGAATTGGCCAACATCACTGCTTCCAAGCCAATTGCGGTGACTGTCTTCGCAAAAAGCCAATGGTGCAATATTCAAAACGGACCACTAGCCAGCAATGGGGATCCAACCATGATTACGCTTAGTCCCAATCCGCAATTGATCAAAAAAGTGGCTTTTTCTGCCGTAAAGGTGGTAGGTATCATCAACCACTATGTCAATATCATCGCAAAATCAGGAACACAGGAAGGAACAGTAATAGATGGGGTCAATGTTGGAAATCAATTTTCGCCGGTTCCGGGAAATGCAGGATACGTCTATGCCCAAGTTGAAATATCAGAAGGTGTCCATACTTTGACCAATCCCGAGGGTGTTATTGCATATGTTTATGGTTCCGGATTTATTGAATCTTATGGATATTCCGCCGGAGCGAGCCTTTCCAATCTGAACTTCGAAACTGAGGTTTTATACGATTTTGAAGTGCAAGGGGACAAGACAGCATGCTTGGGAGAAACAGGGGCTTGGAAAATTATTCCAACGAATCCTAAGTTTGAAATATTCGAATGGTCTTTTGGAGATGGAACTGACATGCAGGAAGGGCAGGAGGTTGATCATTTGTTTGACGAACCGGGAATTTACCAGATAAGAATTTTGGCCTTTACCGGGGACCGGGCATGCGATCAGATTGAAGAAGCGTTTTTTGACATTGAGGTCGTCGAATCTTTGGGAGAACTGACAGGTCCTGACAATGTGTGTCCTTTGATCGACGAAGCGGTTTATAATTTTGTCAATTACCAAAATACGTCACAAGTCATTTGGGAAGTGACCGGTGGAGAAATCATTGACTCAGATAATTATTCTGCCGTAATCCGGTGGGGGGCATTCAATCCTGAGGCAAAATTGATAGCTACACCGCTCTCTGAGGAGGGTTGTCCCGGACAAGCTGTCGAGTTGCCTGTCCTGATCAATGAATCCATTGAACCTGATTTTCCGGAAGGGAGGACACAAGTTTGTTTTGGGGAAAGTGATAATTTTACCTATAAAGTCAAAAACCTTATCCCTGAAAGGACATATAAATGGTTTGTCATTGGAGGTACTATCCTTTCTGCAGACAACGCTTCAGAGGTGACGGTCGAATGGCAGGGAGTTGGTTCACAGGGAGAAATCTGGTTTGAGGAATACAGTGAGATCAATACTTCCTGTGGAGGGGAATCCAAAAGGCTTAAAGTCAAAGTCAATCCTCCTATGGAGGCAAGCTTGATCTCTTTTACTGAAGAAATCTGCGCAGGTTCCAATCTTGGAAGGATTGAAGTTTTGGCAATTGGAGGAACAGGTGATTTTACTTTCGAATGGTTTCATGATCCTTTGCTAAAAGGGCCTTTGGCAACAGGTCTGACAATAGGTAATTATTCTGTTTTGGTAAAAGATTCAGGAGGCTGCGAAATTGCATTTGAGAATCTTGAAATTTCATCTTCCGAAGCTTTTGAATTGATCGGAACACCTATTGTCACAAATGCAAGCTGTTTTGACCTAGCAGATGGAAAAGTCGAATTTGAACTTCTAGGAGGTACAAAGCCATATAAAATCGAAGGTTTTGATTTTAAAGCAAATGAGAACCAACTTGAGATTTTTGGCTTGCCAAGAGGTGAGCACCGATTGATTGTAAAAGATGTAGTTGGCTGCGAATTTATTTTGGATGTTGTTGTCGATTCTCCTCCTGCGATTTCTGTTGAATTCAGGATTGAAAAGTTTGCCTGTTCAGGATTGGCAAACGGTTCTCTTTTGGCCATTCCCCAAGGTGGAGTTGCACCGTTTTTGTTTCTTTGGGATTGGGAAAACAGTACCGCACCAAACATTATTGACATTCCTTCAGGAGAATATGGGCTGACCGTAGTAGATGCCAACGGTTGCCAAAAGAAGGTCTTTGGCAAAATGGAGGAAGGAATTCCCATCCTCAGAATGCCGACAGGATTCATTCCTAAGGATGGTCCTTTTCAAGGTGTCAGCAATTGTGAACTTCAATTCAATCTGTGGGTGTACGATAAATGGGGAAGCTTGATATATTCCGGAGATAAAGGTTGGGATGGAAAAATCGGACAGGAAGATGCCGGGATCGGAACATACACCTATATGATTGAATATTTCTTCAACATTGAAGGAGAAAAGCAGACCCTGCAGCAGCGTGGTTCTTTTACTTTGTTGAAATAGAATTGAGGAGGCTTTTTAGATTTATTGTTGGCAGTATCCTGAGATTAATTAATTTTAGATTTCAAATCATTTTTAAATCATCCTTTTTAATTCAATCATGAA
>NZ_CDSBKL010000134.1:0-9882 GCF_977115555.1 Aquiflexum sp. | reverse complement strand
AACTTGAGCAAATAAAAGGAATGAACATACAATCAATAACTTTTTCATAATGGTATTATCTTTATGTTTTTGTATAAAACCTCACTTCCATGATCCTGGAGCGCAATCAATCCTGATTTTGAGATAGCATAATCGGGAAAAGCATCCCATTTCCCGCTATTCCTTCTTACTTTCCAATCTTCTGAATAAGGCACAAATTCTACTGTTTTTTTCCCGTTCAAATAGTATTCAGCTTTATCATTGGTGAAAATGATCTTAGAAACATTCCACTCACCTGCAGGTTTTACTACCCCCTCAAAATCGGGGACATACATGGCATAATCTGCTGCCAAAGATTGCCAATCTTCCAAAGGCTGTGGAAATCCCAACTGGTCTATCACTTGGTATTCGGGTCCAGTGTAATATGGAGCTGAATATTTCGGATCTTCCACTACATGGTAAAAGACACCGCTGTTTCCGCCAGTTGCTATTTTCCATGTGAATTCCATCTCAAATTGCTCGAATTCCAAAGGAGCAAATACGATATCTCCGCCAACATCTCCGCCGTCATGGCCAAGCCCCTTGAGAGCACCATCTTCTACAGTCCAATTAGCAGGTAGGGAATCCCCATTGAAAGCCCTCCAGCCATCGGTATTTACACCATCAAACAACAACATCCATCCTGCCGATTTTTCATCTTCAGAAAGTGAATTGTCAGGAAGGATTACTTCAGCGATTTCATCTGCTACTTCTTCTATAGGCTTTGGACTACAAGCCCAAGCCATGGATATCAAAGCCATCCAAGCTATTTTCGTGTATTTCATAATTAAATCAATTTCATATTTACGGGATCCCATTTCATAAACTTGTCTTGGAAATAACTGTCATTGCAAAGCAAAGCCGGGGCTGCTGCCCTAAATCCAAATATAGGATCTTCAGCAACTGTCCCATTTGTTCTGATGGCATTGAACCAATTACCAAAATGATCATAATGAGCACCTTTCCAACTTCTTTCTGCGGTGTAAGAAGTTTCACGGGGTGGAAGGATTTTAGCCCTGCTTTCTTCAGTAGCTCCTCTCAACTTCGCCTGCTCTCTTAAAAAAGGATCATCACTTTCTGCGTTTTGATTGAGTTTAACCACTACTTCTTCCCATTTCACATCCATAGAGCCTTTGGTTCCGACTATTCTGAGGTAGGTTGTACCGCTTGTACCGTCCACAAAATTACATCTTAAGGAAAGATTGAATCCTGGATGCTCAGGAGTCTGGGGATAGTCAAACATACCCAACAACACATCAGGAACTTCCCTTCCATCTTTCCAATACCTCAACCCACCCATAGATGAAACTTTTGTTGGCCCTTTGGAATTGGTAATAAAGTGCAAACTTGAAAAGAGGTGGACAAATAAATCGCCTGACATGCCTGTTCCATAATCAAGGTAATTTCTCCATCGGAAGAACCTCAATGGATCCCATTCCCTTGCAGTGGTGTTTGAAATATACTTTTTCCAATCAACTGTCTGTTCATTCCCGTCTTTTGGCACATTATATTGCCATGCGCCCTCAGGAGAATGTCTCGCCCAAAATCCTTCTGCATACACAATATCTCCGATGGCTCCTGCGGCAAGCAGTTCTTTTGCTTTTTCATTACCCAATGAAGAAACGCCTTGACTTCCAACCACCATCACTTTTCCTGATTTTTTCCAGGCATTGACAACATCCATTCCTTCTTTGACAGAATGGACCATCGGTTTTTCACAATAGACGTGCTTGCCCGCGTTCATGGCATCAATGCTGATCTGCTTGTGCCAATGGTCAGAAGTGGCAATAATAACTGCATCTATATCTTTTCTTTTGAGAATTTCCTGATAATCCTGGGTTACAAACAAATCGGCTCCCCACTTCTGCTTGGCCGATTCAAGCCGGCCTTTGTATAAATCACAAACAGCGACCAACTTCACATTGGCATGTCTCAGAGCGGAATTGGTATCTTCTGTACCCATGATTCCTGCACCAATCAATGCCAAGTTGATAGGAGTATCGTTTGCCAATTCAGAGACAGAGCCTCTTTCAAGGAAATTTTTATTGGGGATTTCTTCGGAAAATGCCAAAGGGCTTATCGCTGCCGCGGCACTTGTAGCACCAAGCTTTTTTAAGAAATGTCTTCTGTTTTGCTTCATTTTCTTGGATTGGTTATTAATGATATTTGGAATCGAAAAGTTACTTAAATTTTTTACAAAAGTATTTTCCAATGGCCTAAATTTTTATAAACGGAAAGATCCCAAAAATCAGATTCTTTCATTTAAAGACTTAAAAAATATTTTCCCGAAAGTTTCAATCTACTCCCATACCAGGAAAAAAGCTCCCCATCTACGATTAATATCCTTGAATTGGGAAGTCTATCTTGGAAAAAAGAAACATTGCTCTCTTTAAAAGGATAAGGCTCTGAACTGAGTAATAGGAATTCCGGATTCAAATTGACTATTTGTTCCAAATCAATCTCGGGATACCGGCTTTCAGGGATAAGATTTTTGAAACCTGCTTTGTCCAACAAAGAATCAATAAAAGTATTGGAACCCACAGCAATGAAAGGATCTTTCCAAATCAAATAAATTGCTGAACCCTTGAATTTGAAATCTTTTTCCAATCCCTCCTTAATCTCAGATACGACTTCCTTAGCTTTGATTGATGTATCGGTCAACTCGCCAATCCTACCGATCATCCGATAAGCATCATCTAAAGTATAGATATCACTTATCCAAACAGGATATTTTTCAGCCAGTCTTTCAATTCCTTCCTGATAGTTTTCCTCCTTGTTTCCAATAATCAAGTCAGGATTTAAAGCATCGATTTTATCAAAATGGAAATTCTTTGTCCCCCCAATAACGGTCTTTTCCTTTTTCAAACCTTTGGGGTGGATGCAAAATTTGGTAACGCCTACAATCCTTTCCCTCAAACCCAAATCCACCAAAAGCTCTGTCTGCGATGGCACCAAAGAGACAATCCTTTTTGGAGGATTTGGAAGGGAAATGCTGCGATGGAGTTGGTCTATGAATTGGGGCATGGTGATTTGGTTATTGGTTATTTGATTACGCAAAACCTCTGATTGTAAATCTTAATAACTAATTAACCAATAACCTTATTTAATATATCTAAATTCATATCCCGGATCCAATTCAGCCAAGAATTGATACATCAGCAAAATGACATTCTCAATATCTTCTTTGCTTGCAGTCTCCACGGTTGTGTGCATGTATTTCAAAGGAAGGGAAATGAGGGCAGATGGGACACCTTCATTGGAATAGGCAAAGGCATCTGTATCTGTTCCGGTAGTCCGTGAAGCGGCAGCTCTTTGGAACGGAATGCTGTTTTTCTTGGCGCATTCGATGACCAAATCCAATAACTTTTTGTGGACCGCAGCACCATAAGTCAAGACAGGACCTTTTCCCGCTACCTGCTCGCCACTTGTTATCTTGGAATACATCGGCGCAGTGGTATCATGGCACACATCGGTGATAATTGCTACATTCGGCTTGATACGGGCGGCGATCATTTCTGCACCACGAAGACCGATTTCTTCCTGCACGGCATTGACAACATATAGGCCAAATGGAAGTTTCAAACCCGATTCCTTGATTTTCCTTGCCACTTGGGCGATCATATAGCCGCCAATCCTGTTATCCAAAGCCCGGCCTGAATAGAATTTTCCGTTCAATTCCTGCAGTTCATCTTTGAAGGTAATCACACAACCGACATGGATTCCCAATCCCTCGACTTCTTCTTTATTCCTTGCTCCCACATCAATGAAGATATTGTCCAAAGTAGGACTGTCTTCTTTTCCTTCTTTCCTGACATGGATGGCCGGCCAACCGAAAACTCCCGGGATTATGCCTAGGTCTGTATGTATATTAACCCGCATAGAAGGGGCAATCATATGGTCCGAACCTCCGTTGCGCCGCACATAGATATAGCCGTCGGCATTGATGTAATTGACAAACCAGCTGATCTCGTCGGCATGGGCTTCGATGACGACCTTGTATGGAGCATCCGGATTGATTACCCCGACTACAGTGCCATAGCTGTCTGTGAAATAGCTGTCCACATAAGGTTTGATATAATCCAGCCATATCTGCTGGCCAGAAGCCTCAAATCCCGTAGGAGAGGCGTTGTTGAGGTATTTGTAGAGGAAGTTTTTTTGATTTTCCATTTTAATTTTTTTTGTTCTTGTCAACTGTCGACGGACCACAGTCCACAGCAGGTTTATAGGTTAGTTTATGTTATTTCGTAAAGATTGAAGTTTAATGATTAAAATTTCTATTGATGCATAAAGATTTAAAAAATCATCTTCTACTATAATTCCCCTCTTTCTGCCTAAGTAGAGACAGCCAACCACCTCAATTCCTGAACGAATAGAATATCCTAGAAATTTTTTGAATTCGGCATTTGATTGACCGGTAGAGCCTTCGGCAATATTTAAAGCAATCGAATCAGCAGCACGTTGAAGTTGCTGAGCCAAAACATATTTCTCATCGGTTGGGAATTTTTTTATCAGTTTATTTATCTCCAACGAATAATCCAACGCCAATTCCCAAACCCTCAAATTTTCGAACTTAAAAGCCATTTCCAATCAATTTCGTTTCAATTCAATTTAAATATGGTATAAAAACCAATTGCACGAAGCGGTCGACCATGGACTGTGGTCTGTTGACATTTCACAAAGGAATATTCCCATGTTTTTTCCTTGGCAACTTATCCACTTTGTTCTCTAGCATTTTGAATCCACGGATCAATCTCTCCCTTGTTTCGGAAGGAATGATTACCTCATCGATAAAACCACGGTGGGCAGCACGGTATGGGTTGGCAAACTTGGCGGTGTATTCATCTATTTTTTCTTGCAATTTGGCAGCCGGATCTTCTGCTTCTGCGATTTCCCTTTTGAAAATTATTTCTGCTGCACCTTTGGCACCCATTACTGCGATCTCAGCAGTAGGCCAGGCGAAATTTAAGTCAGCACCGATATGCTTGGAATTCATCACATCATAGGCACCCCCATACGCTTTCCTAGTGATGACTGTAATCCTTGGGACAGTTGCCTCCGAAAAAGCATATAGCAACTTGGCCCCATTAGTAATGATTCCATTCCATTCCTGATCAGTTCCAGGCAAAAAGCCTGGTACATCCACCAAGACCAAAAGAGGCACATTGAATGAATCACAGAACCTGACAAACCTTGCTGCTTTCATGGAAGCATTGTTGTCCAACACCCCCGCAAGTGACTGAGGCTGATTCCCTACAATACCGATGCTTCTTCCCGCGAGCCTTGCAAATCCTACTACAATATTGTCAGCGTAGTTTTTATGTACTTCCAAAAAAGACCCTTCATCACAAATCCCCTCAACCACATCTCGAATATCGTAGGGATGGTTGGGATTTTCTGGAATAATGGTATCTAAAACCTTTCTCGATTCATCTTCTTTCAAATCATAGCCATAGACAGGAGCGGAATCTTCACAGTTTTGTGGCATATAACTTAGCAGTATTTTGATATGCTGAATGCAATCCAACTCATTGGCACAAGCAAAATGAGTCACGCCGCTTTTGGTGGAATGCGTACTTGCTCCTCCCAATTCTTCGGCAGTAACATTCTCTGCAGTGACAGTTTTCACCACATTGGGTCCAGTTACAAACATGTAGGAGGTGTTTTCGACCATCAGAATAAAATCTGTGATTGCAGGAGAATATACCGCACCACCGGCACAAGGTCCCATGATCGCAGATATCTGCGGAACTACGCCCGATGCCAGAGTATTTCTGTAAAAAATATCTGCATATCCTCCCAAAGAGACCACCCCTTCCTGAATCCTTGCCCCTCCTGAATCATTCAACCCGATCACCGGCGCACCGTTTTTCATGGCCATGTCCATGATTTTGCAGATTTTCTCTGCGTGTGTTTCAGAAAGCGATCCTCCAAAAACGGTGAAATCCTGGGAATATACATAGACAAGGCGACCGCTTATTTCTCCATATCCTGTCACCACGCCATCCCCAAGGTAATGCTCCTTGTCCAGTCCAAAATCCTTGGCTCTGTGCATTACAAATTTGTCTATCTCCTGAAATGTACCTTCATCAAGCAAAAAATGGATCCTTTCCCTTGCTGTAAGTTTTCCTTTCTTGTGTTGGGCAGCAATTCTTGCTTCTCCCCCACCGAGCAAAGCTTCCTCGTTTTTTTTATTCAGTAATTCAAATTTGTCCTTATTTGAGGGAAGGGTATATACACCTTTGATTTTGCTATCCATGATGCTAAAGTTATTTGGTTTGGTCAAATATAGTACGGTACAGTCAAGTGAGGAAATTAAAATTGATGAACATCCAGTGAATTCGATTTCATGGTCTTAGAAAAATTCTTAACAAGGGATTTACAATAAACTTTTTATATTCGTGCAATCAAAAATCTAGGTAGTATGATTCCGACCAAAGCTGCGATCATCGACATGGGTACCAATACATTTCACTTATTGTTGGTGAATTTGTATGCAGACAGGTTCGAAACTATATATAAAGAGAAAATTCCTGTCAAAATCGGTCAGGGAGGTATCAGCCGTAATACGATCCATCCGGATGCTGAAAAAAGGGCTTTTCATACTTTGCACCATTTCAGAAACCTGATAGATGGGGAAGGGATCACGAGCATTTTTGCATTTGCCACTAGTGGGGTGCGAAATGCCGACAACGGAAAGGAATTCGTAGCCAAGATCAAGGAACAATTCCAGATCGATGTGCTCATTATCGATGGTGAACAGGAAGCCCAGATGATCTATGAAGGCATCAGATTCAGCGGTTCTTTGAGCGATGAGACATGCCTGATGATGGATATCGGTGGCGGTTCGGTGGAATTTATAATAGGTAATTCGCAAGAAGCATTCTGGAGAAAAAGTTTTGAAATCGGCGGACAAAGAATGCTTGACCTCTTTCATTACCACGATCCAATTTTGTCTGAGGAGGTTGAAAACCTTACTTTTTATCTTGAAGAAAAACTGGTCGAACTGGTGCAGGCTATCAAAACTTATAACCCTACCGGTCTCGTTGGATCTTCAGGGACATTTGACACACTTACTGACATTTATTTTGCTTCCTTGCATGAAACCAAACTGAAGGACCAACAAGTTTTTCAGCTGCCTAGAGAGGAATTTGAGTTGATAGGTCAAAAATTGCTTACCCAAAACAAAGAAGAGAGGCTTCTGATTCCGGGAATGATCCCAATGCGGGTAGACATGATCGTAGTAGCCGCGTGCCTGATTGAATATATCTTGAAGTTAGTTCCGGTTTCGACCTTGATTTGTTCCAATTTTGCATTGAAAGAAGGTGCAATCGCACAATTAATGGGGAAACATTCCCAAGCTGACACACTTATCAGCAGGTAATCCTGTCCTTAAATTTGGATCGCAAAACAATGACATTTACATACGCAGACTTATTCGATTTTACCAAATCAATACTTTTAAAAATCGGCTGTCCCGAAAAAGAAGCTGCTTTGGCTGCTGATGTTTTGTTATCCGCAGACTTAAGAGGCGTAGATTCCCATGGAGTTGCCAGGTTATCAGGTTATGTTAGGCTTTGGGAAAAAGGAAGGATCAATGCTACTCCAAACATCAGGATCGTACATGAAACCCCAAGCACGGCGGTGGTGGATGGTGATGGAGGCCTTGGGTTGGTGGTAGCGCCTTTTGCCATGCAAGTAGCGATTGATAAAGCCAAAACAGCCGGTACAGGTTGGGTTTCGGTGAAGCATTCGAACCATTACGGTATAGCCGGATACCATGCGATGATGGCTTTGGACCATGACATGATTGGAATTTCCCTGACCAATGCAAGCCCTTTGGTAAGTCCGACTTTTTCCAAAGAAAGATTACTCGGCACCAATCCGATAGCAGTGGCAATCCCTGCCAAAAACCAACCTGCATTTGTTGCAGATATGGCTACGACGACTGCCGCCAACGGAAAACTGGAAATCCTCCAAAGGAAAGAAATGGATGCTCCTCTTGGATGGGTGCAGGACAAAGACGGAAATCAGACAACTGATTCGAATGGCGTAAAAAAAGGAGGCGCTTTGCTGCCTCTTGGTGGCGACAGGGAGCATGGTTCGCACAAAGGATATGCTTTGGGCGCGATAGTGGATATTTTTTCGGCAGTCCTTTCAGGAGCCAATTACGGGCCATGGGTTCCTCCTTTTGTTGCTTTTCTTGAGCCGGATCCAAATCCTGTCGGAGAAGGTTTAGGCCATTTTTTTGGTGCAATGAGGGTCGACGCTTTCCGTCCTGCAGATGAATTCAAATCCCATATGGACAATTGGATCGGAAGGTTTCGTCAGGCACAACCCACTGAAGGAAATGAAAAAGTATTGATCCCAGGAGATCCGGAGCGAGAGCTTGAAGCCGAAAGAAGGGTCAGTGGAATCCCATTGCTAAAGCCCGTTGTGGAAGACTTGAGAAATTTGGGTGAAAGATTTGGAGTGAAATTGTAAGTAGGAGCTCATCATAAAACTTGATACGACTTGATAAATTTTTTAGCTAATTACACAACACATATTTTTATTGGTTAAATTGACCTCTATGGAATTCAAATTAGACAGAACAGTATTTAAAGCATCTGAGGCAAAAAACCAGGTAAACTATGGCTTGGAATACCGCGATAAAAGTCCGATGGAATTGTTGGAGATTGCGTTTTACCTAAACAGCATAGCTTATGGTTTTTCTCTAGAAAATCCACCAAAAATGGATAGAACTGCATTCAGTGTAAGAAAAAGATAATATGGAGAACATATTCCCCACTGATTTCAAAGACTTTATTCGATGCTTTAATAATCACAATGTTGACTATATTTTGGTCGGCGGTTTTTCTGTTATCCTACACGGTTATCCTAGAAACACAGGTGACATGGATATTTGGGTAAAAAGAAGTTCGGAAAACTTCAAGAAGATTGAACAAGCGTTTTTAGAATTTGGGATGCAATTATTTGATATGACGTTGAACAATTTTTTATATCATAAAAATTGGGATGTTTTCACTTTTGGCCGAGCTCCTGTAGCAATAGATTTGATGGTAGAAGTGAAAGGACTAAATTTTGAAAAAGCTTTTGAATCCTCCGTTATTTTTTCAGAAAAAGACTTTTATGTCCGTACTATTTCAAAAGAGGACCTTATCAAAGCCAAAGAGTCCGTATTAAGACCTAAAGATTTGGATGATTTGCAGAATTTGTAAACAACCAACGAAATATTCCGAATCCTTCACCACCCATCAAATCCCATTTGTTTGCTTTTCCCCTTTTTGTAAATTGTATCTCATAAAAATTTCTTTACCGAAATTCCCAATAAACCTATGAGCTCATCTACCTACAACAGAAGACAATTTCTAAAAACCGGCGGATTTGCCGCCTTGGCCCTTTCCAGTATGGGTATGATAGGGATAAACCCTATCCAAAATGAAACCCCGCTAAAAGTTGCTTTGATCGGATCCGGCTGGTATGGAAAAAGCGACTTGTTCAGATTGATACAGGTCGCAAATGTAGATGTGGTAGCGCTCTGCGATCCAGATAAAAACATGCTAAAGGAAGCCGGTGACCTTGTGGCAAAAAGACAGAAATCCGGTAAAATCCCAAAGCTATACAATGACTACAGAGACTTGTTAAAAGAAAACAAACTCGATATTACTGTGATCGGATCTCCTGACCATTGGCATGCATTGCAGGCCATAGCTGCGATCAAATCAGGTTCCCATGTGTACCTTCAAAAACCGATTTCAGTAGATGTCATAGAAGGTGAGGCAGTAGTAGCTGCAGCGAGAAAATATAATAAAATGGTTCAGGTAGGTACCCAAAGAAGAAGCACACCACATCTTTGGGACGCCA
>NZ_CDSBKL010000133.1:0-9892 GCF_977115555.1 Aquiflexum sp. | reverse complement strand
AAAGATAAAAGGGTGGAATTACAAATTCCACCCAGTCGTAGCATCAAACGTTTAACTACACCCAGGGAGGAGAAAAAGAAGAAGCCTTCCATCATATCTAGAAAATTCAAAGCATCTTAATTCTTTCAATGAAAAATGACCCTATCGCCTCTGCACCAATGGAATATTTGGGAGATAAATGGGTAAAACCTGATTCTTCTTTTACCATTTCCCAAGCTGAAAGTCTTTTTAGAATCATTGCAGTGTCCAATCTGGGCTGATAACGGATTGATTCAATTATCAAATCCTTCAACTCCATATGTCCTTCATATATCAATACGTAGAGGTCGTAATAATCCCGATAGGTAATCCTTTCAAACATGGTTTTCACTTTCATTGCACCATGAAAGTACAACGGCACACCATAGATGTTTCTAATGTAAGAAATCGGCTCAAAAGCAGGAGGATTTAATCCTACCTCATTGAAAAAAGTAAGTTTCACTCCTTCAACTTGGAAATCAACTTGGTCAAAACTGAGATGATTGGTTCGTACATTCCCAAAGGTATCTAAAAGCTCCCTTTCTATAATCTTAACAGAGATCGCGTTGTTTACATTTGATTTGGGGACCCATTTACAGAAATCCAGGTCTTCACTTAGGCGATGATTGATCTGAATAGCGATTCCGGTACCACCTACCAGCCAAAACCCCTGAATTGAATTTAAGGCTGAAACCCTATCTAAAATTTTTAAGGTTTTAGGAGCTAAACCTTGCATAGAGGTTGTTTTTGTTATATACTTCTTGAATATATTTTTTGGGGTTAATGATTCCGAAATATTCCTTGGCGATTTTTTGATTTATAAAATCAATTCTAGGTCCAAGGATAATTACTTTTTTTTCCCAGACATTTTTTATCTCATCCGGTTTAAAGAGTTTAAAAAGCCTCTTCCTCAATGGGTCATTTCCATAGACCAAAACAGCCTCTATCAATAATTCATCAGGGATTCCGTTTTCAAAATCATGCTCCTCATAATACCAAAATGCCAATGGCGCAATAACACGCCCTAAAGCAATTTTTGATTTTTCGATATATTCGTGTGAAGCATTCATTTTTAATAAATCTTATCAAATATAATCTTTTAGCAATAAATATGGTTCCTAAGGTAAGTTAAACTATAAATTTATGGTCATTTAGAAATGGATATTTAAAGGGAAGGAGTGTCTTTAGTATATCCAAGTCCGGGCGAACTATAGTGTGCCACCAGGCGTATCCGCGACAATTGTCAGGATGCCTGCCCTACCTTCTGGGTAACAGTTTAATTTGCGTCTTGATTTTCAAATGCATAAAAAAAGCTTCCAAATATTTAATTGGAAGCTTTTTGTGGAGCTGGCGGGATTCGAACCCGCGTCCAGATAGGGAAACACCGTACCGTCTACATGCTTAGTCATCTGTTGGGTTTTCGTCAGTGTACTGCTGGATGACACACCTATCCACTGCTTAGATACTAGAGCTTCGCACCGGGTTAGCATCATCACCGGCACTAGTCCAATCATTTCGACACCCCAGATTCAACCCCGAAAGGACGGGGGGTTGCGGGATGTGGCCGGGGAACTTCTATCGAAGCTCGACCCTTTAAGCGTTATCTTGTCCCCGAGGGGTTAGATTATGCAGCCATGGCGTAAGAAGTTTCGCCAGTTATGTTCGTATGAATTATTCAAGGCCGTACATACTCCGGCCTGCATGCGAGCCCAGTCCTTACACCTACTGTCAAAACCGGTCAGCCCCATTTTTCGAATGGGTGACAAATATAGTGCAAAATTGGTTCCAAAGAAGGAAATTTTAAAGTACCAAGCACCAAGTATCAAGTATCAAGAACTATGACATTGACATTTAAGATTTTGGGACCGGTAACAGGTATAAGAAGTCATTGTTAACTAGATAGCTGCCTATCAAGGAATTTGTAATTTCCCAATTTTTAACGTTTTCCATCTTTCCAATTCAAAAACTTTTTGCCAACATTATGAAGAGATTAGAAAAAATACCCAAATAAGCGATGTTCACCCAAGGTCTGAATTACAATTATTTTATATCTTGCGGCGATGGAAAATTTTGTCGTCTCAGCAAGAAAATACAGGCCCTCTGATTTTAAGAGTGTTGTTGGGCAGCAGCATATTACCACTACGCTGAAGAATGCGATTAAAAACAACCATCTGGCCCAGTCCTTTCTTTTTTGTGGGCCTAGGGGTGTAGGCAAGACGACTTGTGCAAGAATTTTGGCCAAAACTATCAATTGTCAGCATCGTACTGCTGATTTTGAAGCCTGCAATACCTGCGATTCCTGCCTTGCTTTCAATAACAATGCATCATTCAATGTTCATGAACTGGATGCGGCCTCTAATAATTCCGTGGACGATATACGTAATCTTGTAGAACAAGTCCGGTATGCCCCGCAGCAAGGTCTTTACAAAGTTTATATCATTGATGAAGTGCACATGCTCTCCAATTCGGCATTCAATGCTTTTTTGAAAACATTGGAAGAGCCGCCCAAGCATGCCATCTTTATATTGGCCACCACAGAAAAACACAAAGTCATCCCAACAATCCTATCGCGTTGTCAGATTTTTGACTTCAACAGGATTCTTATCAATGACATTGCTGAGCATCTCAAGTATATCGCCGAGCAGGAGAAGATCGAGGCAGAACAAGAAGCATTAAGGCTAATAGCCACCAAGGCTGACGGTGCGCTAAGAGATGCGCTTTCGATGTTTGACCTGATTGTGACTTATTCTTCCGGTAATAGGTTAACTTATTTGGAGACGATCAGTAACCTCCATATTCTTGATTATGATTATTATTTCAAGGTGGTCGATTCCTTGTTGGCAGGTAGTATTTCCAATGTTTTGTTGATTTTTGACGAGATTTTGAAGAAAGGATTTGACGGGCACAACTTTATAGTGGGGCTTTCAGAGCATTTGAGAGATTTGTTGGTTTGCAAAGATCCTGCTACTGTCGAACTGATTCAGGTGTCTGAATCTGCAAGAGAAAAGTATCTTGTTCAATCCCAACAGTCAAGTATTTCATTCCTCTTGTCAGCATTGAACATCTGCAATCAATGTGATACACAGTATAAGACAAGCAAAAATCAGAGACTGCATGTCGAATTGGCTTTGATGAAAATGGCTAAATTGCCCCAAGCCCTTTCCTTGGCCGTTTTGGCTCAAGAAGAGTCAAAAAAAAAAGCCTGATTGAGGTTTCACAGGAGAGTAAACCCAAACCCTCCACTCCGCTTTTTAAAGATCCCAATCCTTTTGCGGCAAAAAAAACTGCTGTTCAAAGGACACTTTCAATCCCTACAAGTATCACTTCAGCAAAGATAGCAATTGATCAAAACTCAGCTGCTGCTCTGGTTTTGGATGATGCAAAAAACGAGGAAGAACCGACAAAAGTTTCCGAGCAACTTGCCGAGATTTTTGACATTGCGAAGCTCAAGTTTGAAATCAACGAAATCATAGAGGATTACAAGCTCCAACACCGCAGCCTTGAAATGACAGTATTAAAGCAGCCTGTGACCTTGGATGATGAGACCATCACTTTTCAACTCAATGGGGAAATTCAAGAAGGGATATTTCAAAAGATCAAACCTGACATCCTCCAGATCCTTCGGAGAAAACTGAATAATTATAGCATTCATATCGATGCTGTTATCAAAGAGGAAGAGGAAAACAATGGTAAGAGAAAACTCTATACAAGTACAGATAAACTGAATTACCTTTTGGAGAAATCACCTGCATTGGCTGATTTGAAGCGAAGGTTTGGTTTGGAGACTGATTTCTAAAAATCCAGCCCAATTCCAAAATTGATCATATTCTGAAACTGTATTGCTTGCTTGGGAGGTCCTGTATCCTGTTGTATGAATACTTTTTCATCATAAATCAGAATTGTTTCTATTCTCGTGCTGATAAATTTATTTACCCGCATGGAGATAATAGAGTTGAAGTTTACCACAAAATTTCCCAAGCTTTCAAAATTCGTAAAAAGGTTTAAATCTGCACGCCAACGAATATTTTCATACAATTGGATATCGGATGTTGATCCAAATGAAAGACCTGCCTCAGGCCTGACCCTTTCACCAGGTATTACTCCAAAAGCACCGGCATTGCTTAGGGAATCGTCCATTACTACGGTAAATCTCCCGGTAAAAGGTGATGCTATCAAAGAGATCCTGTCTTTGTTTTTGAAATCCCTTCTATAATTCAAACCTGTGGAGGATTGGATGTAAGCAGGGGCCAGTAGGTCGGATAATTTGGATCGGGAATCCACTTCTGCACCTGCTGGCCTAAAATAACGATAGCCTGCCAATAATTGGGTTCGGGCATCGATCTGGGTTGACAGGAACCAAAAATTAGACAATTCCCTGCCGTACTTACTAAGAAAAATAAAATTATCATTTGTTTTGCGCGTTGGAAAGCTTCTTCCTGCCTGTCTGTTAAATCCGGCATTGATATTCAACTTGGTATCCCATATGATCACATCTTTTTTATAATTCGCAAACAAAGTCAGGGCTGTATTCCAGGCCAAGTTGCTCGATCCGCCTGCATTCCAGTTTGACAGACTGACTTGTTGGATACTCAGACTGAAATTACCTCCTTTCTCCCAATACACGGGTTTCACCTGTTGTTTGAAAATAATGGAATCACCCAGCATGATGATGGTATCACCATTTATCAATAGGGTGTCAGCAAGTTCAAGTCTGTCTTGGGCATATACATTGCCTAAGAAGCTGAAAAAAAACAAAAAGAATATGGGTAATCTTCTTTGCATGGTTCAATTTACTTCAAATCGGTACTGGTATTTAAGGTTTGTTGATGATAAGTTTTTGACCAACTTTAATATTGTTATCCGGGAGGTTGTTCCATTTTTTGATTTCATCTACACTGACACCATATTTTTGGCCTATCCTGAAAAGATTTTCTCCTGCCTCGACTGTATGTAAAATCCTGTTAGGGGATTTGGTGTTTGGTGGCGAAACCGAAGTATTGTTTTCAGATTTAGTTGGTGTTATGTTATTTGAATTCGAAGGATTGTTATAAATCCCCTCGTTTGCTAAGATTTTCCTGTATTCGGTAGCAGGTACTACGGGAATGGCCTCACCCCTTGGTAGAAAATCCCGCAAATTTAGAATCATGCCTGCTTTCAGTTCCCGCTCGTCATTTATTCTGTTTTTGGATTTCAATGCAGAAAGTTTGATGCCGTACATTTGTGATATAGACCATAATGTCTCCCCGGGAAGTACAATATGGGTTTCCGCATCTGCTTTTGTCTTTTTTGCTTTGGTATAATAATACTGTCCTTCCTCAATTTTATCAGTTTTGCCTAGGTCATTTATACGTCTGAACTTGGCTTCTTTGATTCCTACTTTTTCACTGAAGTTATCTAAAGTGGTTGTTGAAGCCGCCTTTACCCCTTCGATGTTGTTCACCTTGATCTGATTGGGTTGAGTAGCCTGCCCGGTATTTCCGGTGATTTTTGGATAATCATTTTTCTTTGCCTGAGCTGTTGTTATAGGTGAAGAGGGGTAATCTATGGCTTGGTTCTGGGCAACAGTCTGTCTTGGTCTTCCGGTATCTTCTCTCAAATAAAGAACCGAATAGGGCCTGTCATCAGGGATATTTCCTTTGGCTGTCCATTTGTTGTATTCCTTAAGGTGGGCTTCTGTCACTCCAATTCTTGGAGCCAATTCCTTGAGGGAAGTCGGCCCCTGTACCTGTACCTCTTCCAATATGCCGGTATTGCTTGCCAACATGACAGTTGGAGCTTCGAATGCAATTTTATGTGCAAGGAATTTTTTGAAATACCAATGAAAATTGCGGTCCACTTCCACTGTTTTTTTTCCGTTGTAAGTGGTGCCAAAATATGACCTTGCACCTCCGAGTCCCATTTGGTAAGCCACCAAAGCACACATCCAATTGTCAAAGGAAGCATTGTTTTTCTTCAGGTATCTAGCTGCACCCTGACTGGAGGCAACAATGTTCTTCCTTTCATCGATCTGCCCATCGACTCTCAAAGAAACTTCTTCGGCAGTTCCTTGCTTGAATTGCCAAAAACCAACAGCGTTTGAAGTAGATACAGCATCAGCAATCAGACTGCTCTCCTGGATCACCAGGTATTTAAAGTCTGCTGGCACTCCTGCATTTATTAATTCTCGCTCCACAATGGGGAGGTAAAGATTTACCCTTTCGGCCTTGACCTTGAAATATGTCGGATTGCGGTAAAGCGCATCCACATCACTCTGGATTTCACGTCTTGCCTGTTCATTGATCTTGATAGTAAGATCGGCAAATCTGAGTTGGGAAGGGACCTGTGGCACTTGGGCCAAAACCAAAGAAGTATAAAAAAACAGCAGCGCAAATGAAAAAATGGATCTGAATAAGGGGCTGATTTTATGTTTCATAATTTTCTTGCCAGCATCAATCCATCTCTGATGGGAAGTAATACATTTTCTACACGGGGATCATTCTGGACCATTTGGTTGTAATCCAATATCACTTGGGTGTCTTTATCGATTTTCTTGCCTTCCTCTACCAAAATTTTCCCTGACCAAAGGACATTGTCTGCAATAATTATTCCTCCGGGATTAACTCTATCAACGACAAGTTCATAGTATTTGATATAATTGGCCTTATCTGCATCGATAAAAACCATGTCAAAATTTCCTCGCAAAGCTGGAATGATATCCAAAGCATTACCCAATCGGTAGTCGATTTTGGAGGACATTCCGGACTTTTCAAAAAATCCCCTTACCATCGTTTCCAGTTCATCATTGATGTCAAGTGTAATAAGTCTGCCGTTTTTTCCCAATCCCCTTGCAAGGCAAATTCCAGAATAACCGGTATAAGTACCGATTTCTAGGATCGTGTTTGGGTTTAGCATTTTGACCAATAATTCCAGTGTTTTGCCTTGTAAATGTCCAGAAAGCATTCTAGGCATCAAGACTTTTGAGTAGGTTTCCCGCTTGATATACTGGAGGAGGTCATCTTCCAAGCTGCTATGTTCTTCGCAATAAGCCAATAAATCAGTTGAAATAAACTCCATATCAGGCAGGAATGTAATTTAGAAAACTGAGCTGATTCGGGTCAAAGACCTCATTGGCGATGTCTATCAATTCCTCGGCAGTCGTTTCTCTCATGATGCCAAAGATAGTGTCCAAGGAATCAATTTTCCCTTTATCCAATAAGTTTTTGCCAAAAACAAGCATCAATGCTGCATAATTCTCCTCAGACATGGCCATTTGCCCGATCGCCTGTTCCTTGGCCATGTGAAGCTGCATGGTTCCCAGTTTTTTGTTTCGGAGTTTTTCCATTTCGTTCAGCACTGACTTTCGTGCACGGTTGGCTTTGTTTTGCTCTGTAGCAAAATAAACTCCAATAAAACCTGTATCAGAATAAGTCTGGTAATGCGACTCCACGCTGTATACATATCCGTATTTTTCCCTAAGAGTAAGGTTAAGCCTTGAATTCATACTTGGTCCTCCCAGGATATTGTTCAATAAATAAAGTTTAAATCGCCTTGGATCGTACATGGAATATGCCGGCTGTCCGATTGCGCAATGGGATTGGGTGATTTCTTTCTCGACGGTTTTGTTTTTTGGGATATAATTAGAAAACCCACTTCTCACGTACAGGCTTCTTTTTGTTGGGATATCAGAAAGGTAACCCTCCACTTCCTGCAGCACTTTTTTGAAAGTGACATTGCCGACTACCGAAAAAACAATTTGGGTAGTGTCAAATTTTGAGGATAAAAAGCCAAAGAAATCTTCCTGATTGAAGTTTTGTACCGTTTCTTCTGTACCTAGGATATTTCTTCCCAAAGCATGTCCTCCAAAAATAATTTCATCAAAATCATCTTGAATAGAATCATCAGGGGAATCCCGATACATGGCCATTTCCTCCAAAATTACCTGACGCTCTTTGTCGATTTGTTTTTTTGGAAAAGTGCTGTTGAAGGTAATGTCGCATAGCAATTCTGAAGCTTTGTCAAAATGTTCTTTCAGGGTACTTGCGTAAAAACAGATTTTCTCTTTGGTGGTGTAGGCATTGAGCTCTCCTCCCAAAGTCTCGAGTCGGTTGATGATATGATAGGCTTTTCGTTTTTTGGTGCCTTTGAAGGCCATATGTTCCCAAAAGTGGGCAAGCCCTTCCTGTTCTTTGGATTCATCACGGCTTCCGATATTGAGGACAAAGCCACAATGCACAAGCCTGGTATGGTTGACTTCTTGGTGGACGATTCTGATGCCATTAGGCAATTCTTTCAGATTGTATTGCATTACTTTATTTTACCTGCCCCAAAGTACTAAAATTAAAGACTTTTTGAAGTCTTTTTTTAGCCAATGGATAAATGGTATTTTTGGTTCAATATTAAATTCCGAATTTAGCATCAAGAAACCCCTGTTTATGAAATATAATCCACTACCTCAATCGCTTTACATCCGCAACAGACAAAAACTCAAATCAAAATTACCTCCAAAGTCCATTGCGGTTTTCAACTCGAACGACATCATGCCGACCAATGCAGATGGGACTATGCGGTTTAGACAGAACAATGATCTTTTTTACCTTTCTGGAATAGATCAGGAGGAGTCAGTGTTGGTAATTTGTCCGGATTTCCCGGATCCCAACCAAAGGGAGGTGCTTTTTCTCCGTGAGACCAACGAACACATTGCTGTATGGGAAGGTCATAAATATACCAAAGAGGAAGCTTTTGCAGTTTCAGGGATAGAGAATATACAGTGGGTTTCCAACTTGGACACTGTGCTCAATACGCTTATGGCATTGAGTGAGCATGTTTATTTGAATGCAAACGAGCATCTTCGAGCTGCTGTAGTCGTCGAGACACGTGACGCTCGATTTATCAAATCCTGTAGAGACCGATACCCTCTTCACCAATATCATCGTGTAGCGCCATTGATGCATCAACTTAGGGCGGTCAAGGAAAAAGAAGAAATAGATCAGATGCAGATTGCCTGTGATATTACGGAGAAAGGATTTCGACGTATCCTTAATTTTGTAAAACCAGGTGTCACAGAGTATGAGATTGAGGCTGAATATATTCATGAATTTATCCGAAACAAGAGTAAGGGGTTTGCTTATGAACCAATCATCGCCTCAGGTCTAAATGCCTGCGTATTGCATTATATTGAAAATAAGGAAGTCTGTAAAGAGGGAGATATGATCTTGATGGATGTGGGAGCAGAGTACGGCAATTACAATGCAGACATGACTAGGACTATTCCGGTCAATGGCAGGTTTTCCAAAAGGCAAAGGGCTGTATATGAAGCTGTACTTAGAGTAAAAAATGAAGCTTCAGCTATTCTAAGGCCTGGTATCAATATACAGGATTACCATAAAGAGGTGGGTTTGATGATGCAATCTGAATTGGTAAACTTGGGACTCATTGATCAGACAGATATCAAAAACCAGGATCCAAAATGGCCTGCATTCAAAAAATATTTTATGCATGGAACCTCGCACCATTTAGGCTTGGATGTGCATGATGTAGGCACTATGCATGATCCGATCACGCCTGGGATGGTTTTTACAGTGGAGCCGGGAATTTATATTCCAGAGGAAAGATTAGGAATCCGATTGGAAAATAACATTGTGATTTTGGAAGACGGATATTTTGACCTGATGAGAAATATCCCAATAGTTCCTGAAGAAATAGAGGAATTGATGAATTAAGTGCCATTTATGTTGAAGTAAGTTTTTTATCGGATGGAAAGAATTTACTTCAATCATGTTTCAGGCTATAATTTTGCTTGAATCAAACCAGTGTTTTTGAAATTAGAACAAAATTTAAATGTGGTAATGTGGTCAAAAATAGTTGGTGACTTTTACTAAAAAATTTATTATAATAT
>NZ_CDSBKL010000132.1:0-10089 GCF_977115555.1 Aquiflexum sp. | reverse complement strand
ACCGATTTTACATGAATTTTTCTTCCAATAGGTCCTTCAAAAACAAATGCAAGAGGAACCATTATTCTATTCATATCGGCCGTGACAAATTGGTTGGTTTCAAATTCATATACCTTCCACTCGTCCGTCAATTCAATTTTAATCTTTGATTCAGAGCCATCAGGTGGATCATTGATGTCCTTCATTCCTATTTCAACTGACTCACCACCAGTTTCTCCTTTCATTTCGATCACTACTTTCGAATAGGTGGAAAAGTCCATTTCGTCTACTCTTCCATAGAGGGCATTTACCGCAAAATAGGATGAAGCCCAATCGTAACTATTTGCGGGATATTCCATAACCAAATAATCTTCTTTTTTAAAAATATAATTGGGGAACAGACCTGATGCAGCATACCTTATATCAAATCCGGTAGGGACCTCACCATTCATCAGTAAACTGACGATTTCAGCATCTCCAAAAGTGAACAATATCCCACTAAATTCCAGTACAGTTTGTTGGTCGAATGTAGTTTTTGAGTTTCTTATCATCTCCACCAGCTTCTTACCCATCAAAATTTGTTCTTGATAGGTTTTAATAATACCCCCTTCTTGAGAGCCGCTATTGAATATCGCTACAGTAAAAGGGTCTCTTGTAATTTCTAAAAATCGTGGACCAACAACAGCGAAATCACCAGCACTCCAAGGAGTCATAAAAAGGTTTAGTCCATTATTTCTAAAATGAGACATCCACTCTTGCTCTAGCTTTTCCACCCCTAGATTATATCGATCTTCACGGTCTCTAATTTTAGCTGCAGACCTGTAATAAGTTTCTAGCAAAAGCGCAAGGTCAGTACCTTGAATCTTACCGAAATAGATGGAATTTTTTAAAGATTCAAAGGCACTTACATTGGTATTCAAGTGCACAGTATTCAAGACATTGGTAAATGCAAAGTTAATATAGGATGCTTCCTCAATATTTAAAGTTGTCTTAGAGGAATCTCCATATTTGTTGAAGAGAGAATCCATTTTTACTACAATATTGCTTCTTGCCGCTGTCAGTAGGTTTATTTCCCTTAAATCGGTTTGCACACCATTTGCAATACTTTGCAAAATGTCATTTAATACTTGCTTTTCGCTTTTTTCCTCATTCCAATTATTGATTTGAACTGCGATAAGAATACCTACCACCACAAGCACAATCTCTCCAATGGCATATCTAAGATATTTCATTGGTCTATTTTCGGCTGCCAGGTTTTTCCTTATTTTTCTAAAAATTGAGATCATCGGACTTTCAATTTAACTAAAAAAATTCTTATCGAGGCAACCTGTGGATAACACTATCCTTTTCATTCTCTTGATGATCATTTTTCTTGTCATTTTTCATTTAGAATTCAGGGGGAAGTAGAATTTTTTTAATTTAAAAAAAGCATTCCATCCTTTGACCTAGTCAGGGTCGAAATGGTAGAATTATTTTTCGAACCTATTGATTTACTTTCCCGGGAGAAAGATCTCGCTGTTTGGCGTTTGGAATCCCGAAAATGATTTCATCGGTAATGCCAAAGCCAAACTTGACAAACTCATCCACTCGATAAACTTGTATCTTTGGATGTCTGTATATTGGTAGGAGTCAATATTTTCCATCTTGGTGGTTTTTTTTAAAAGAAATATTCGATTATTTGGCAGTCTTACCCCCTACTGAATTTTCCTCCCGGGAGTCTGGTTTTGATGTACTTGAATTGTCCGTTGTGGTTGGACTCATGTTCGCAGACATGGAACCACTTGCAGTAATTGTTGGTCGGGCCCCAAGGCCATGCTTCATCTACAGCCATCAGCCAATTGTCGTCTCTTTTTTTAAATTCACTGATGGTATTTTCCCTCACTTCCGTCATGACATCAAGGTAGTAATCCAGGTTATTGCCCTTTATGGTTTTTCGGGCTTCCTCCCCAAGGTTCATCGCCACATCAAAGCGATCTAAATCCTTTTTGCTAAAATCTCCCCATGCCTTTCCCTCGAAAGTATGGATCTGATAAAACCTCTCCGTAGCGGCCAAATGGAGCAACATGGCACCAATGGAGTTGGAGTTATCATCCAATAAAAAATCCAGCTGTTCCACAGTCATCCCTCTAACAGGCATCAGAATCACATCCCGCATCCATGTCATCATGGATAACAAGGTTCCAATATGAAGAGAAAAACCTTCTCTGGGTCCAAATACATTGATCCGATCTTCGGTTGGAAATTCTGAGGCATAGATCGGGTTGGGAATCATAGATAGGCCTAAGGTTCCTGAAGATATAACTGCAGCTGATTTTATAAAATCTCTGCGTGTGGTGGGTTCTTTGTCTTTCATTTTTTTTTAAGGGAGGATTATCGATTCCAATACTTATCAGGCTGAATGACTTTTTGAATATTGTCTGATTTATCCAAATATCATCTTTAAAACCTTCCATAAATACCATCATCGGCATACTTTGAAGCATTTTTTAGCAATTCGGTATATTCTTTTGTTTTAGCGGTATCTCCTTTCTTTGCATAGACATTCCGTAAGGCATTATAGACATAAGCACTTTTAGGGAATCTTTTTAATAGTTCCTGGTAGGTGTCTATGGCATCATCATATTTTTCAACTTGAATCTGCGCTTCGGCAATGCTCATAGCAACCGGTCTTGCATACAGAGGCGGCTCTCCATAACCTAGATCAAGTTCATTTTTATGTGCTTTTTTTAGCAGCATCATGGCCTCTTCATAATTTCCCTGCCGGCTTGCAATACGTCCCTGCAGCTCCAGACTCGCTGTGTTTAGGGTGTTTTGGTTGAACCGATTGATGGTTTTATCCTTTTCTGCTTGTTTCTCATTGCGCCATAATAAGGCATCTAAACTGTTGGAGAAATTAATCGCTTCTGCCAAATCGTTTTTATCCAAAGCAGCCATCCCTTTTGTAAAAAGCGTTAGGGCCTTTTTGAATTCCATATTGGGCTGACTGATTACAGAATCTTTGTTTGCTATCTGCCCAAACTCTGCTGCAGCTCTTTCCCAGTTGCCAAAAGCCATTTCCATCTTTCCTGGAGCCAATAAACCTTGACGAAAAAATACACCATCGTATATTTCTTTTCGGGATTTATTTACCGGCATTGATTTGAGCCTTTCTGCATAATATAATGCTTCCCGGTATCTGCCATCATGTACACAGTTATTGATGAGGTAATTGATATTATGAATGTAATTCCAATTATCCACTTCCTCAATACCTTCATTTTTCATATAGGTCGAATCAACTTTTACCCCTGCCACAAAAGCATCATAGGCTTTTTTGTAATTGCCTACCCGATTGTAGATATGTCCAGGCATATGAACGATGTGACCGGAATTGGGGGCAAGAGCGGTCAGCATATCCGCACTGGCTAGCGCTTCTTCCGGACAACAATTTTCTTTTAAATGAATCCAATAATGATGAAATGCGTGGCTATTTGGCGCAGTCCGTTGCACATCTTTTAATAGAAACTCGCTGTACATTTGTCCTTCCCTGGGTTTCATATCCGTGTCAAAACCACTCATGTTATGGAGTGCAAAAAAAAGCTTTGCTTCTACATCATCAGGAAATTTGTAAATGATGAGTTCCCACTTTTTTGACACCTCCGGATAGGCTTCATATTTTAATGAATCTTTCAAAAGGGCAATTTCCGCATACAATCTTTCGTGTTCAGTAGCTTTTGGCAGCAGTTTTTTAATTTGTGCTATGGCATTTTTCGTGTCGTATTTAAAAACGCTGTCCTTATCGGGTGTTGGCATTTGCAGCAATCCCCAATAAGGCATGATGGCCGTAGAATCGTTGCGAATGGCTTCCTTAAATGCACGATACGCTTCAAAATCCCAAAAATCGTGTAACAGGGAAATGCCTTGATTGAAATAAGCCTGCGTTTTTTCTGATGTTGTTTCAATCTTCATCGTAGAATTACCAACTCCTTTCATGAGTTTCGGCGGTGGAAGATTGTGTACATAAATGACTTCGGCTCTAGATGCCATCATGTGGTCAAGGTGATTATGGCTATCCGCGGTAGCACCATCGCTTTTGTGATGCTCGTGCTGGGCAACAATAGTCAATGGCAATAAAACTAATGCAAAGAGAAATGGTAGTTTCATATGTTTATTTTTTATTCTTTTCATTATTCAGCAAATCGAAAAGATTCTTTTTCATCATTTTTTTAATTTGAATAGTTATTCAAAGGGATGCTGACAGGCTTAAATGCTATTCCCAAGTCCTTTGTTGCCAACGCAGAACTGTAAACGATTTCCAGCTTGCCGACCGGAGGTTGATTGTTTAGCATCAAAGTCACATCCGAGACCCTGTAACTTTCCCCTGACAGGAGATAGTTTTTACCATGGATGTTTTTGGTTGTGGCCGCTCTGAAAATGGCTTCGGCGACATCCTCCACATCTACCAATGCCCACAATACATCCAAATCATAGATCATTTGTATAAATGGATTGGGGGCAATTTTATTTTTAAAAAGAAATTGAATACCCGTTGAAGTGGAATCTTGTCTGTTTGACAGAGATTTCCCCATTACACCCGTCGGTGAAACAGAAGAGATTTCAAAACTCAGACTGGGGTTGTCGGCAATGAATTTATTGACGGTCTGATTGGCGATGAACTTTGCTTGGCCATAGGGAATGCCTTCTTCGCTCGTAAATGGTGGATCATTTTCAGTGATTTGGTCACCTTCTGTTTTTCCTGCAGGTAAAAAAGGAAAACTGGTGTTGTAAGCCGCCACCGATGCAATGAATACAACTTTTTCAATCCCTGGAGTCTTGAGAACTGCTTCAAGAAAGTTTTCCGTTCCTTTGATGGTCGGGTCAAACAATTCTTTCTGAAGGTCTTTTACCTCCAATTGAAATGGCGTTCCTCCGTGAATTACGATTTCACAGTCTTTCAAAAAATCCATGAGCTCCTGTTTGTTTTCGACATCAAGTTGGGCAACTTCCAGATTCTCTGCGTTCTTCAGACCAAACAAATGTTCATACTTTTCTTTTTTGGAAATGTCCGTGGTAGATACTTTTACCTTGTATCCTTCATTTAAAAACTTTTGGGTGTTATAGCTTCCAATAAAGCCTGAACCTCCGATGATGCCTACTGTTTTCATGTTTGGAATTAATTGAGAATTGATCAAAAGATTGAAATTATTATAAAGTGAGCGTCAGTCCACCATCCGCGAGAAGGGTTGACCCTGTGATATAACTTGAGTCTTCAGAGCAAAGGAATACAATGGATTTGGCGATTTCCTCAGGTTGGGCAGCTCTTTGCAGGTGAACCGTAGGGAGCAAGCCCTTGTCATACAAATCATCACCTGCTATTCCCCGCAACCGACGGTGCATCGGTGTATCCACCACTCCAGGGCACAACAGGTTTACTCGAATTCCTTTTGGTCCCAATTCGGCCGAAACACTTGAAGTCAGTCCAATCAAGCCATGCTTAGAGGTGACATAAGCGGAACCGGTTGGAAAACCCAGGAAAGAATTGACAGAGCCAATATTCACTATTGCACCCCCATTGGAAGCCGCAAGCATGGCTCTGGCTTCATACTTCATACAGAGGAATACACCTTTGAGGTTGATGTCCATCACCTGATCCCAATCTGCCTCTAAAAGGTCGGTAACACTACCAAAACTCCCTTCAATACCGGCATTGTTCACAGCATAGTCAATCCGCCCAAATACTTTGATGGCATGCGCCACCATGCGCTCCACCTCAATAGCTTTTGAAACATCGGTAACAATTGCACTTGCCTTTCCGCCATTTGCTTCAATTTCCTTTACCAATTCATCGAGTTCTTCTGCCCTTCTGGCAGCTACTACTACCTTTGCACCTTTTCTTACAAAAGCAAGTGCTGTTGCTCTACCTATGCCACTGCTGGCACCTGTTATCAATGCGACTTTGTCTTTCATGATGTTATTTTATTTGTTTTTAAATTTCCCATAAACCCCTTGCCCCGGAAAAACATTGGGTACAGTTCTGCCATTTTTCAATACAAATGTTCCATTGACCATCACATATTCAACCCCTTCCGAAAAGGCTAAGCCACCTTCGAAAGTCGCTTTGTCAATGATGGTTTTGGGATCAAAAACAGTGATGTCGGCATCAGAACCCACCTGGATCCTGCCTTTGAACCGCATCATAGGGGCTATTCCCTCCAATCGATTTGCAGGAAGCAAGGTCATTTTTTCAATAGCTGTGTTCAAGTCAATGACCTTATCTTCTCTGACATATTTGCCTAAAGTCCTTGAAAAAGTCCCTGCAGTACGGGGATGGGCGAGCTTGCTGTATGTCATGCCATCGGACGCAATAATTACTCCGGGAGCAGCTATGCCTTTTTGGATCCATTCGGGTTTCATCAAATGAATGATCACAGTTTGGTTGGTTCTTCGGTTTCGGGCAAAGGTTTCTTGGGTGAGGCGCTCTCCCGTGGTGACCAACTGCAGATCACCATAATCAATACCGAGTTTTTCCTGCCAACCCTCATTGAAAATCGCTGTCATCAAACCTGTGGAAGCAGCTGTATAGGGATATAATTCAGTCGTGATGTCATACCCCTTTTGGGCAGCCGCACTGACCATGTGTAAGGCAAAATCAATCTGTCCAAGTGCCATACTGTTGAGGTGCACTATATGCAAAGGAGCACCGGTAAGTGTCGCATTGGCGATTACTTCCTGAATGGATAAAATATCAGGGTATCTGTTATGGGTATAAACCAAAGCATCCAATTGACCTGCCAATTCAAAAACGCTATACATTTCATCAGGCGGTGTCGAAGGAAGGTACCCGATAGGCACGCCTATTCCAAGACCTCCTTCCTCCAAGGAAGATTTGATATTGGCAAGGGTTCGATCCATTTCTTCTGCAGTCAGAACTTCTGTAAATGAAGGTGCTACAATGTGCCAAAGGGATTCAAGATTGTTTTCCCTTTTTTGAACCAACTCCAAAAGCTGACCCAAACTTTCCTGATATTTTTCCATTGACCTGAAGCGCTCAAAAGGCCAATTGACACTCGCCCCATAATGGATCAAGGCATTGCCCTGCCGGGAAGCATACCAAGCACCGGTAAATTCGATACCCGATTCAAGCTCCAAAGCCGTGGTGACTCCATCATGCAATTGGTATTCCTGTTCTACATTGGTCATGCCATGTACATGCAAATCAATAAACCCCGGTGCCACCACCAATCCGCTGACATTGATGATTTCTTTCCCCTGCAAAGGTTCAGAACTGATTTGAGCGATGCGGTTGTTGAGGATACCCACATTTTTGATGGCATCGAGTTTGGTTTCAGGATCTATGACCCTGCCACCTTCCAAGACAATATCATATTGGACAGGTGATTGAGCCTTGAGCTCACCTACTAAAAACAGGATCAAAAAAAGACAGAGGAATGTTTTGAGGGGTTTGGATTTTGTCAGGGATTTCATGTGAGAAGGGAAGTAAGGAAAAACTAAAACCAACTTATCAAATAGGTTCGGGTTCGAATGTTGGGTAGTAATCACATTGAAAATTGCAGCATTCCACAATTTAATAAACTAAACCCTTATATTAATTCAACTTTGGACGAAACGTATATATTTCTTCCCCAATGAATGGTATTTCTTTTCGAAGAAAGTTTTTGAGTAAGTTAGGATTCCAATAATTTATCAGATCTGAAATATTTGTTTTATTGGCTTTGATACTTAACCTACCAAAGAACAGTACAATCATTTTTCTAAAAAACTTGGCCTAAAAAAAATACATTAGTCCAATTTTCTTTCATCCACATACCACATTTCCATTTCACCTTTCCCTTTAACTGCCATGAATCCCCTTTCTGTAAAAGTAAAATGAGAGTCATCTTTAAGCAGAGAGTAGGTGTTTTCCGAAATATTAATTCGGTTTATTTCGCAATTTGCCTCCATTCGCTGTGCTGTATTCACAGTATCCCCCCAAATGTCATATTGAAACTTTTTTATACCTACAATCCCGGCGACAACCGGCCCTGAATTGATCCCACAACGCATGTCAAATTTTATTTTCTTGGATATGTTGGGATCTGCATTTCTTTCATCTATGAATTTTTTCATCTGAATTGCTGCCAAGGCAACTTCTTTTGCCCCGGATTTGGAATTAAGGCCGCCTGCAGCCATATAGGCATCACCGATAGTTTTGATCTTTTCCAATCCCAGGTCATGTATGATATGGTCAAAAGCCTTAAAGCAAATATTCAATTCCTTGACGAGCTCTTGGGCACTGAGTTGCTGTACTTTCTTGGTGAAATCTGCAAAATCTGTAAAAATAACTGTCACCTGATCAAAGTCCTTGGCATCCGAACTTCCTTTTGCCTTGAGTTCTTCAGCGACTTCAGCACGAAGAATGTTCAATAAGAGTTCATCCGATCTGTCCTTTTCTTTGGAAATAATTTCTCTGGATTTTTTTACAAATTGATACCTCAAGAAAAATCCAACGGCCAGAACCAAAAGAAATAGCCCTGAAATCATAAATATGATCTTTCGGCTTCTTTCCACTTGCAGCCGTTCGTTGAAAACCAGATCCCGCTCTCTTTTTTCTTGCTCATTTTTGATGCTGTCAAGAATCTGTTTCTTTTCGAATTCATAATTGAGCATCATTTGGGTGATGCTTTTGGTATTCGATTCATTTAAGATACTGTCTTTTAGCAAAGTGGCCTTTTTTAAATATGCCAGTTCGGATCTATAATCCCCCGTTTCTTCAGCTACTTCCTGAAGTCTCTGATAGGCCATGCGTAGGATTTTTACTTCGCCGGCTTTTTCTGCGTTTTCAAGGGATTTCTCTGCATGGTATTTTGCTTTGGTGAGTTGCTTGTTCTTTTGATACAAATTGGCAAGTCGGTTGTGGGTATAGGCGAGTCCTCGGGAATAGCCCAGAGAATCGCGGATTCGCAGTGCTTCGAGTAAAGTTTCCTCTGCAAGTATCAGGTCACCTTTATTGGCATAATTGTTTCCCAAATTGCTGAGAGCTAAGCCAACGGAATATGGATTTTTACCAAGTTTGGCATATTCCAGTGAGAGCTTATGGTAATAAATCGCAGAATCGAGAGGTCCTGTATGTTCAAAAATGATGGCAAGATTATTATAGCTGCTCTGAATTTTATAAAGGCTTTTCATAGCGATATCCATTTCTAGCGCCTTCCTTGCGTGAAAAAATGCCTCCTCATAATCCCGCTGATCATAGTAGACCAAACTGAGATTGGAATGGGTAGAAGAAACCCCGGTTAAATTCCCTGTGGATTCAAAAATATCCTTGGCAGCAAGGTAATTTTCTATCGATTTTTCTAAATCACCATAGCGGGAATAGATGGTTGCTAGAAAATTATGCGCTCTTGCCCTTTCTAATTCCAGTCCCAACTCATCCATCCGGATCATCATCTCCTCGATCAATTTAGTATCTGATTTGGTGGGGTCGTTTTCTTGAATACTTATGGCCTTATAAAATTCGGCTTTGAGCAAGGATGATTCATCATTGCTTTTGGTAGCGAGTTTTATGGCCTGATCAGCAAGTCCAATGGCGTCTTCATACCGATAATCAGAATAGGCAGAATAAGAATTGGAAATTAGGCTGTCCAAAGTTTGTCCTTTTAAACAAAAGGAAGTCAAAAACACAATAAAAAACAGAACACAATATTTTGACATCTAAAAAAAGTCTTTTTAACAGACTTTAAGTTAGGAATTTAAGTGTAAAATCTGCAATTTTTTTCCTGAAAGGTTGGATAATTTTTGAAACTATCCGTTATCATGACATTTTGTAAATTCCAATTTTTATTTGTTTCGGATAATCGTATAAAGACTTTTGAGGAAGAAGATTGCCAATTAAACGGAGCCACAAGCTCCAATAAGCATATAAATGAATTTCCCTTTAACAACCATGACCTGAAATAATCCTTATGTCAGCGGTAAGGAAATAAACCACCTTGAAAAACCCTCCCAAAAATCAGGATTGAATCCAGAAATGCGCACAAGATGAATAAAAAAGAACAGCACCAAGGCCGTGGGAAATACCCATCTCCCCTGCTTCTCTTTTCGTTCCAAAAAAATCAACACCATAAGGACCAT
>NZ_CDSBKL010000131.1:0-10091 GCF_977115555.1 Aquiflexum sp. | reverse complement strand
GGCCATAATGCCCATCAGATGCGATGATAAACTTGAGTTTGGCTTCTTTCCTGGAATTCATCCTACCAAATGAAACCATAGGAATCGAAGCGGCCACAGAAGTGAAGAGAGATAGTTTTTTGAGAAATGGTCTTCGATACATGGCTAATTGGATTGGATGAGGTACAATGAAATAAGTGCTGTGAATATCGCAAATCCAAAACTCATTAAAGTGCCGATTAAAATATATTCGGTCAGCTTTCGGTCTTTGGATTCTTTGAGGTCTCCAAATCTAAAAACAGATTTGGCTGTAATCAGAAAACCAACTCCTTCCCAATGATCAGTAAGTATGAAAACAAACACAAAAAGCCTTTCCAGGATCCCAATGTACTTTCCGGCATTGGGTAGGGAATCATTGGCACCGTCAAAGATTTTGGAAGACCAAGGTTCTAATAAAACATTCATGATGATGGCCACTCCAAAACTCAGAAAACATGCTGCCGTGAATACAATCCAAACCGGAAGTGAATTGAATATGATAAGCCATTCCGTGTCAGGATGCTGCCATATAAGGGTTACTCCAACCAAAATTGCCAAATGAAGCAACTGATCGATGATAAACCATTTGGTTCTGTTCTTTTTGGTTTGGAAGGAGAGTTTTGCCCAATCAATAAAGAAATGTGAAACTGTCACCGTCAAAGCCAAGGGCCAAAACCTGAGGTCCCAAAGGAAAAGGATGGTCAAAGCCCCATGGATCAGAACATGGACATATAATTTTGGAGAAGATGCTTTTCCTTTTTCTTTTTCCTTTATCCATGATTTGGGTTGGAATAAAAAATCACCCAAAATATGGGCCAGCAGGATTTTGATAAAAATGATCATGGCAATAATTTGGTTAGCATTTCTCTGAATAAACCATCAAGTTCCATCATTTCGTCATAGTATGCTCTTTGGAATCTTGCACTGACTGAGTTTTGTTCAATTCCAAGGATCGCCCCTATTTCAGTTTGTTTGAGATGCGGATTTTCCAAAGCAACCTTTACAATTTCACCAGAATTGCTTGACCAATTGTCCATGACAATAAGTGCCAATTTAAGCATCAGATTCATTTCTTTGTCAAAATCCTCCCATGGGGTTTTGACCATAAGATTCTGGTTTTTGTTTCTTAATTGCTCAAAGGCTTCTCCAGAATGGATATAAGCTGAACCGGTCCGCATCCCTATGTTGGGACTGTCTTGGTCCTTTTCTCCGATACCGACAGACATCCTTACATCTATTGGGGCAGTTCTTTTTTGCAAATCCCGGGATTTGATTGATTTTAAAGTAGCCTTGATAAGCATGCATTTTTTCAAGGCATCTAGGGGATTTTCCATTTCCAATTGGAAACTGTCTCCGCGAAAAATCTCCCAAGTATCATTCTTTGGTCCCCAAGTATTGAACAAGGACTCTAATGGAAACAGCCAATCTTGTTGGCTGATCAATTTTCTTGAATCGACGATATCTCCGGTTATTACAGCAAGCACATTCAAATATCGACTATTTAATAGATAAATACAAATATCTTCTAATAAGATGATAAAAAAATATATCGATATATAAATAGATATTCTTGATTGTAAAAAAAGCAGAGGATAACCAAAGAAAAAAATCATAGTAAATCCCCATCCCGAAGGGCTGAAATGTTAATAAAAAAACCTATTTAACCCTAGGATGTCAAAGAGGGAGAATCTATTACTCTTATGATCCTATTTCTTACTCCTAGACATAATCACCCCGATCACCAACATCACTACACTGATAATTACAGGTGTCCAATCGGCAGTACTCACCGCGATGTCCATCCCAAACAACCTGAAACTATCTGAATCCTGAATGGCCTGCATTCCAAATATAACTGTTCCTATTCCCCCTAGTATTGCCAAAATAATCCCTATTGCTTTCATGTTTTTGATTTGTAAGTAGTTATCAATTTAATGATTAATGAATGGAAAAAATTACATTTCTTTTGGTTTTCAAATGAAAAAGGATTCCAAGCACACAGTTTTAACCTAAATATCAAACCAAGATTGCTCTGGTAAACAAAAAATCCCGCAGGATACTTGAAAACCTTTTAAGGAAAAACCTCTTGGGCTTTCAAATCTTCCTACGGGATTTGAATAAAATAAATTCTTGTTACCTCATCCTATCCCAGTTGATGATAGCATTCCATACCATCGGGGCATCGGCATGATTGAGGTATCTATGAAGGGGATCGAATGTAAATGCAAGGATATTTCCATTTCCCAAAGGCACATTGAAAACAGCTCCATGGCCGACGATTTTATCTTCGTTTCTTACCATCCCTGCTATCACATAAGGAGCATCTTTTCCTTCAGATTTGGCGGCTTTCTCAGCTTTTGGTTTGTCAGGCATACCCATAATCGGACCTTCAAATTCCAGTTCATCCTTCAAAGGCTTGGTGCCATATTGCACGAGCATCATGTTTCGGTTATACTTATCAGTCTCTAGCAAAGGCCCATTTCCACGGAAAAGCGGGAAAGTCTCGGGATAGCCAAACAGCACCGGATGGCCTGTATTCCTAGCTTTGGCATTGACGATAGAACCGGGGTGGAACAAGGCTCCCTGATTGGCTGTACTGAGTTCGGAAACAATACCTAGCTCAGACATGATGGCACTTGTATTGTCCAACGTGATAAGAAGGCCACCTTCTTCAGCAAACTTTTTCAAATTGTCCACTCCCAAAAAACCAGGTCCACCAGTCATATCGGTAGTGGCATCAGGGAAGCCGTGAGAAGGGAATTCGGCAGTTTTGGTAAATGGCATTGGACCGTATTTCTTATCCACTCCATGGACAAATCTCTTGGCATCGCCACGCACCCTTGGCAAAAGGATGACATCAAAACGGGTTTTCAGGTTACCAGCCTTCAGGTCATCTTTGTCAATGGAAGTGTAAGGAATTCCTCTTTCTTCGAAAGTATATCTCGACCATCCTTCATCTTGGGTATTGTACCAGGTATGATAAATAGCCACTCTTGGCAATTTAACAGCCTTCTGATCAGCAGCAGCCACATTGGAACCTCCAGCTTTAAGATCCAAGCCAAAATCAGCAGCAACTTTTTTCGCTTGGTCAGAATTGATTTTTTTGATCAAAATGGCTCCTGCGGAAAGCGTATCTCCATCGACAACCGTCTGTTTTGGAAGGATCGTGATTTCTGCATTTTTGTTGGCAGCTTTGATGGCATACAAAGCCGGTAACACGGTGTTTTGAGCTTTATATTCTATGAGATAGTTACTTCCCTGTCCATCGACTTTTCCTTGGTATTTTGGACTCTCAGTCAATAACTTCAGCCGGGAGACATCAAAATCAATACTGTCTTTTGATTCCACTTTGACCCCATAAAGGTAAGGCAGGGTCCATGCAATCGCATCATAAGGGGGGTATTTGGCATCTTTAGGATAAGCCTGTGGTGTCAAAAGAGATACCGCAAGGTTACGGTAAGGCTGCTCTGACATGACAACAAAATTACTTTCAGATTCATGAACTTCTATGCCCTGAAGCATCAGCTGCTTGGCAAGATAGGCGACCATTGCAGGATCTCTTTGGTCTTTGGCAATAGTGAAGGCTTTTGCTCCTTCCGTTTTACCTTTTTCAACACTGTTGTACCCTTTTTTGTAAAAATTCTGCAGCAGCATTCTATCATTATTGGCTGCATAAGAAAGCGAGGCGATGACACCGGTCATGGTGTAGTTGATGTTATTTCTAAAAGACCAATACACCTGTCCTGTAGCCGGATCTGGTCGGTACCATTCTTTGGAAGTGACTAGGTCACCCGCAAATCTTGCACCGCTCAGATCGCGGAGATAAGTATCCGCCCCGGCATTGCCATAAGTTTCATAAAACCGTCCGTTAGAGTTGTGGTTATTGGCTACCCAAATTCCGTATCCAGGCCACCAACCATCATAAAATGCCCAGGTAAATGCACCGGGCAAACCTTGAGAGGCTACTTTAGCCATGTCATGATTGGCCATGATTTGCCATTCGCTGACGGTTATCGGATCTACAAAATCGTTGTAAGGACCTGTTCCTGTAGATATGTAAAGCAAAGGAACCGACTCGTGTAAGTCTAGCATGACGGTTGGATGAAACTCAAAAAATCCTCTGAAAATCGATTTGGTGATTTCCTGAGAAACCTGCAGTCCATCCCTGTTATTGTCATGGAAGACATATTTGGCCCAATAGGGCGATGAGCGCGGGAATCCATCATCAAATTCTTTCCTGCCTTTAGTGTACCGGTAATACCAATCAACCTGCTTGTCCAAGCCATCCGGTTCAGAGATGGGGTTGATGACAGTGATCACATTGTCACGGATATCTTTGATTTCGGAAGCAGGGGAAGTCGCTAATCGATAAGCGAGTTCCATGAGTGCTTCCGGTGAACCCATTTCTGTGGCATGCATGCCGCCACTAACATAGTAAACAGGCTTACTATCCAATATTATGGTTTCTGCCTGTTCAGGACTTGTTTTTCGGGGGTCTGCCAATTTCGCCAACTGGCTTTTGTAATGGTCAAGGCGCTGGATCGCATCTTCATTTCCAATTACAATCAAATAAAAAGGCCTGCCCTCCTCTGTTTTTCCCATTTCCTGCATATGAACCAATGGAGAGGTATCTGCAAGTTTTTGGTAATAGCCATAGATCTCAGCAGAACGGTGAAGCTGCCCTTCAGCCCCTATGATGTGGCCAAAATGTTTTAGCGGGGAGGGAATGGTAGGATGATCGACTACATCCAAAAGAAACTCAGGAAGAAATCGTTTGTCTGTAGTAAATTCCCTGATTTTTTGGTTGTAGGTTTCATCGATTTTTTGTGCTTGAAGGGGAAGTACTGCAATAAGAAAAAGCAATACCCCTAGGCGATAAAATCTATTCATGGTGGTTGGTTTTAAATGAATTTTCAAGCTACAAAAAATTAACAGAATGGAAACTGGAAAATTATTTGGGAGGTTGATTTTTGGGTAAGAGGATAAAACACGGTAGTGCCTCGGAGGAAATTAAAAAATGGGTTAATGGTTATTCGTTATTGGTTATTGGGTTATTCTCAAATTTGAAAATTTCCCAAATAAAAAAGTCTGGTCTATTGAGTTTTAATAAAATAACAATTCTTGTTTTTTCTTGCCTCTAGATTCTTGTTTCTCGGCTCTTGCCTCTTGTTTCTTGGCTCTCAATTACTCCGGTTTCACAATAGGGAATCCATTCCTGTTCCATTCCACAATCCCGCCGCTGAGGTTATAGACTTTTGAAAAGCCGTTATCCAAAAGGATCTGAGCTGCCTGTCTGCTTCGGCCACCTACCGCACAATAGACATAAATTTCTTTGTCTTTTGGTAAACTTTGAAGTTTTTCTTCAAAACCGTTTTGATAAATATCGATCGCAAAAGCATCAGGAATCATTCCCTGAGCGACTTCGCCGGGCGTTCTCACATCCAACACGATGCCATTTCCGGAGGCCATGAGGTTTTTGAAAGTGACCGCATCTACTTCTTCTACCGTTCCTGAAACCTGAGAGTTATCAGAAGTTTTTGAATTACAGCTGCCCAGAAATGTAAGGGCGAAAAAGAAAATAACAAGGTATTTCATAGCACAAGGGTTTTGGAAAACAAAGGTACTTGAAAACCGAATTGATTTTTTTGGACAAAAGTCACAAAGAGAACACTCGAAGTTCAAATATAAATAGTCCAAAGATGGTTGGTCAAAGTTCCTCCAAAGTCTGAATCAACATTTCAATATCCTTCTCTGTGTTGTACAAATGGGTAGATAGCCGAATGGCTTTGCCACGGACAGAGACGTAGATTTTTTTTTCATTCAGTTTTTGAAGCAGTGTTTCTTGGGAAATATTCGGAGGTAGCAGAAAGCCAAAAAGATGTTTTGCCCTGAAGTCATCTTCTTCTACCCAAAATCCATTTCCCCTCAAAAACTCAATTAAAGGTTGGGTAAGCTGTTGACAGTAAGATTGGATGTTTTCTGATTTCCATTCCAAAATCTGCTCGATGGCTTCATTCATCATCGGTAGCAGGATGAAATTCCCGTATTCACCTACATTGTATCTTCCTGCACCTGGTGCATAATCTTCCACATAGTTGGTCAAGCCGGAAAAATTTTGGGCATTGCTCCTGTTGACCCATGTTTCCTCCAGAGGAATTCCATTATTAAAAAACTCAGAAAAATAAGCCAAACCAATCGAATAGGGCCCCATCAGCCATTTATACCCTGCACAAACCAAGGCATCGATCTGAAATTCCTCCACATCAATCGGCAAAGCACCTACTGATTGGGTGCCGTCAAGGATGAATAATGCATTGTTTTCCCTGCACTTTCTCCCGATTGCTTTGAGGTCAAAAAGCGTCCCGTCCGTCCAATGTATGGTAGACATCACCACGGTGGCCGTATTTTCATTGATGGCTTCAAGAATTGATTGATTCCACTTTTCGCCTCTTTTCTCCAAAGCTTCAGGAGCTTTGATAGTTTGGAGGGTTTTGTGGTTTTTGTTGCACCATTTCTCAATAGCATAGTACCCACTTGGAAATTCTTCGGAGACGACCAATGCAGTGTTTCCGTTATCCAAAGGAAGATTGTTGATCGCCGAGCTCAAACCATAAGACGCTGCAGGAATGATGGCGACTTGCTTTGCCGGACAGTTTACCAACTTCCCAAAATTGCTTTTGAGGATCTCGGCATTTCCAAAAAAATCCTTGGGTTGGATGCCTGTGGGGTTTCTTTTCAGGATCAAACTCTCGATCCCGATTTCTTCCACTGACCTAAGCAAAGGGGACATGTAAGCACCGTTTAGGTAATGGATATCTTCAGGGAGTTGGAAAAGGTGTTTCTGGTTTTTCATATTTTAAAGATCACGCAAAGACGCAAGGTCGCAAAGTAAGGAACAAAGAAGAATCCCACAAAGACACGGAGGCACAAAGGAAAATAAAATCTCTCGCAAAGGAGCAAAGTAAAAGGAGTATCCCACAAAAGAGACGGAGACACAAAGAAAAAATTAAAATGACTCTCGCAAAGACGCAAAGGCGCAAAAGGAAAATGCAAGAAAAATTACTAAGGAAGGTTTCCCGCTATCCTGCTTCTCCAGAAGCTGGATTTGACTCACGCTAAGACCGACCCTGACGAACTATGGACTATCGACTATGGTCTATTCACTTATCTTTTCTCCCTAAATTCATCTCCACAAAATCCATATAGCTTTTCCAATCTTCCAAAGTGAGATCATGTTCGCCTTCACGGATATGGTAACCTGCGAATGGTTGAATGACAGGCTCTTTCAACTCCTCAAAGTCCAAAGGAAAATTGATTGTTTTACCATAAATCTGAGAATAAACCCTGCTTCCCAGTTTCATCGAAAGGTACTCTCCTTTGGGGTCTGCCCAACGGTCTTCTCTTGCACTCGAAAAATAAACCGCTCGAGGTGCGATCAGGGAAACCAACATATGTTGGTCCATCGGCAACAGTTCCTCTTTTCCATTGAAAGCTTTGAAATTGTCATTGAACCAATGGGGAAATGACGTATTGATGACTTGCACCGTTTCCCCAAATTTCCTCTTGGACAAAGCTGCTCCACCACAACCTGATTCATTTGGAATCGTCACCGCCCATCGGGTATCATTGGCACTCGCCCAAAGCGCCGCTTTTCCTGCCCGGGAATGTCCTACCAAAACTGCCCGTTTTGCATCGATCAATGATTCTTTTTCGAAATAATCCATCGCCCGCATCGCTCCCCAAGCCCATGCACTCAATGCCCGCATGCCGTCTTTTTGATCGAGTTGCTCAGGATAAAGTGTCCCGATCACCCCCTCTGCAAACTTATCTTTGTCATCCGGAGCTACAGTCTCAGCATGAAACGAAGCCGTTGCATAGCCTTGTTTGACCAATTCCTCCACCACCCAAAAGTCAGTTTCCACCAATTTACCCGATGGATCTGCAGGCTTGTAATTGATCAGCAAAAACACCGGAAATGGGACAGAACCAGACTTTGGAATAAAAACATTCAAGCGCATGCTGTGGGTTTTCCCTTTACGGGAAACCTTGATATCAACTTCCTTCAGAATGGCAGTATTTGAATATGGGTTTTGGCTTTTTGTCACCTCCGAAAATGAAATATCATCAAAATCCTTTGGAACCTGACCATACATATTTTCTTCAAAAAGCCTTAAAATTTCCGGCCTTCTGAAATTTTCCCAATCCTCTCTAGTCAAAATGGGATTACCTTTCAAGCTAACGAATGGATCCGGCAAAATCAGGTCCGGGACTTTGCTTTCATCATAATTTGGTGGTATCTGTGCCATAAGATTCATTGTTAAAGAGAAAAGCAAAAGGAGAAAACTGATTTTCGATTTCATGTTGGCTTATTTAAAATGGCTGATTTCAGAGGTTTTGTATCCGATTCTAACTGCCCTTGCGGCAATGTTTTTGGCTTCAGGAATAGGCTCATGGTACAATCTCCAATGCTTCCCTCCTATTTCATCCCCAATCTGATAAGCGATACTTGCCCCTTCTGTCGAAGATGACAAAACCAATTTACCTTCGGACTTTGAAAATGTGACCTTTGCCGTTTCAGGTTGAATCATTCCCGGCCACATCAAATTAACCAGATCAGATTCCGGCACAAATCCCAGATCTTTTACTTCCAATTGCCATTTGCTCAAGGCAGTCCGAAGTTCTTTGAGCTTATCCTGGTACTCAGGCAATTGAGCAAGATTTTTAACTTCGTAAGGATCCGTGGACAAATCATACAATTCCTCCTGAGGTTTAGTCTTCATGAAAATATAAGCCGGATCCCCAGTCAATTTTCCTTGTTGATCCATTTCAATTAAAACCTGGGTCATATCAATCTGCTCCCTATATAAATTTCGAAAAATTAGTGGCAGCTCAGGCCTGAAGTTTCTGATGTAAACAAACTTTCCATCAATCACCGAGCGTGTCATGTCTATGGATTCATCAAAACGGTCAGCAGAACCAAAGGCATATTGATGTGGGCTTTTGCTTTTATATTTCCCCAAAAAGGCCTTTCCGTGCATATAATCAGGTGGCTCGATCCCTGCCAATGACATCACCGTAGGACCCAAATCCATCAGCGAAACGATATCTTCTACTTTTGTTCCCCCCATTTGCCCATTTGGCATACGTACAATCAATGGGACTCTAAGCCCAGAATTCCCGACTGCTCTTTTTTGCCTGAGCAATGGGCCGCCATGGTCCGACCAGAAAAAAATGATGGTCTTATCCAACAAATCCGCATCCTCAAGTTCCTTCAGCATGCTTCCAATTTGCTGATCAAGTTCAATGATATTAGAATACACGCGTCCCACATCTTGTCTTACCACAGGCAAATCAGGGAAATAAGCAGGAATTTTAATGTTTTGGATATCGGATAGCATGGGATCATCCTTCTTTCCGAATACTCTGGATTCATGGGTGATTTCGTGATTGAAAACAGCAAAGAAAGGCTGACCCGGAGCCCGGTTTTTGTAATGCGCATCCCTTCCTATTTCATCCCAAGCAGTAATCGGGGAATTGAACTGGTAATCTGTCTTGGCAGCATTGGTGGTAAAATATCCTGCTGCACGGAGGTACTCGGTAAAAACTTTGACAAAAGGCGGAGGAACTGCTGCATATTCGGGAACATTTTTACCATTGATGTCTTTTTGTCGATAATAGGTTTTATAAACCTCGTCCTCCGGTTCTCGATAAGCATAGTGTGGTCCGGTCCGCATATTATGCGTTCCGATGCTGACAGGATACATTCCTGTGATGATACTGCTTCGGCTCGGGGCACAGACTCCTGCGGTGGTAAAGGCATTTGTAAAGACAATTCCTTCCCTGGCTAAACGGCTGATATTAGGTGTTTGGATACTGTTATCCCCATAAGGTGCGAGCAAAGGGCTGATATCCTCCACAGATAACCATAAAATATTTGGCTTATCTGGGGTTTGAGAAAAAGACAACTCAGGAATGAGAAAAAGAGAAAGGAAGAAAAAAAGGCGGATTTTCATGGTTGAATGGGTTTGTCAACCAATAATATCCGTCAAAAACTGAAAATAAACAAGTGGAAA
>NZ_CDSBKL010000130.1:0-10125 GCF_977115555.1 Aquiflexum sp. | reverse complement strand
ACCATTCCCATCGAAACCAACCATATCCGGCTCAGCACAGAAGAAAAAGACAAATACGGAATTCCAAAGATCATCCTTTCAGTTGAGTGGACTGATAATGATGATAAGATGACGGCGGATTTCATGCAGCAACAACAGGAGATGTTTGAGAAGGCAGGATTCACTGACATCAAAGTCGAGGATACCAAGGCGCCTCCGGGATCAGATATCCACGAGATGGGAGGTGTGCGTATGGGCAAAGATTCAAAAACTTCGCTGCTGAATGAATGGAATCAGCTTCATGCATGCAAAAATGTTTTTGTCTCAGATGGGGCGAGCTTTACAAGTACAAGCACACAAAATCCCACGCTGATGTTTATGGCATTTACAGCCCGAGCTGCCAATCATGCTGTGGAGGAATTGAATAAAGGGAATTTGTAGGGAAATAAAAGTTTTTGAAATAGACCTGATAGGGTAGGATTGTGGATTTATTCCCGTTTCCTACCCTATCAGTGTTTTATATTTAAGGTGTTTTTTTCAGTCAATTCAACAAAGGAAAAAACTGTCCATCCATTTTATGTCCTTTTGCAATTACAGGCACACCTTTGAGCAATTCGTCGTCTGTATTGGAAATGGTGCCGTCTGCAAAGACATTCAGGACAAAAGCCCTACGGCTTCTTGGTGAGCGGTTTTCATAGCTTCCATGGACCATCAAAGGATGGTGAAAAGTGCCATAACCTGCCTTGAGTTCAATGGCTACGGGTTTGAATGCAGCTTTTTGTTCTTCTGTCATAAACTCCATCAATCCATCCATTTTGCCTGCAAGGGCCGGTTTTTCAAGCAATCCCCATTTGTGGCTGCCGGGGATATAGTAGAGGCAGCCGTTTTCGGTGGTGGCGTCATCGAGTCCGCACCAACAGGTGAGGTGCTGCATTTTGATGGTGCGGGTCCAATAGGAATAATCCTGATGCCAAGCCACCACACCGCCATGATGGGCAGGTTTGCAGAATAATTGGTCATGCCAGAAGCGGACTTTTTGATCGCCAAGAAGCTGACTCGCTGCCATCACAAAAGCAGGATTCCAAATCACATCATGAAAGGCTTGTGAGATTCTCCAGTGACCGAGAGAATGAAACAAGACAGTATTTGGGTCGTCGGATTCATTGCTGTGGAACTCATGGAATAGATGGTGCAAAGGATGCTTAGGATCGGCGACTTCATCAAGTTCCTTTTTGAGGGCTTCTATCTGGTTTTCGTCCAGGAGCTTGATGCCGCTGAGGTATCCTTGTTCATGAAAAAAGTCAACCTGTTCTTGGCTTAGACGATAAGGCTCCCATTCTTCTTTGGTTTTTGGATAGGGAAAAAGCCCGGTGATAGGATTGTGAATAAGGGATAAGTCTTGCATGGTATAGGTATTTTGGGGAATTACCTTGAAGTTAAGATAAAGAATGAAAATTGAAAAATAACAAAATTGAAAAATTGTGAAGATTGGAAAAGCAAATTCAAAAGGAATATTGGAATTCCTAAAAATGGATTAACATCGGTCATCGGACATGGCGCACCTATTTTTCCAGCCTTTCGAGCCTTTGGAGTAGTGGTGGATGGCTGTAATTCACAAAAACATACCACGGGTGTGGGTTGATATTACTTAGAGAATTTACGGAAAGTGTTTTCAGCGCCTCTGCTAGAGGTTTTCCGTCGAAAGTATCTTTAGCAAAAGCATCGGCTTCGAATTCATTTTTTCGACTCATCAAGTTCATGCCTATTCCCAAAATGCTGGATATAGGTGAAAAGAGAATGGTAAATCCGATAATATTCAAATGGATGGACATGGCATTTCCGCCTAGAGCCAGACTCATCTGTTCACTGTGGATGAATTGTGCCAATATGAACAGCAGGATTCCTACCTGGAGCACCGATGCGACCATGCTCCATACAATATGTTTCTTTTTGTAATGACCGATTTCATGGGCAAGTACAGCCACCAATTCATCGGGAGTGTGCTGTTCGATGAGCGTATCAAACAAGACAACTTTTTTTCTTTTACCAAAACCTGAGAAAAATGCATTTGCTTTTGCAGAGCGTTTGCTTCCGTCCATCACCAGGATGTTGTCCAAAGGGAAATTAACAGAACTGGCATATCGAACAATGCTGTTTTTAAGTTCACCTTCTTCCAATGGGGTAAGTTTATTGAAAAGAGGAAGAAACCAAGCGGTATAAAACATATTGACAACCACCATAAACAATGCTGAGACCAACCAAAATTGCCACCAAAAGTCTTTGCCCATCTGGTGGATCAGCCAAAGAAGTGTCCCGAGCAGCGCGCCACCGATTAGAATGGAAATAAAGTAACCTTTGATTTTATCAGAGAAATAAGTCTTTTTAGTGGATTTGTTGAATCCGAATTTTTCTTCAATCACGAAAGTCTGATAATAATCAAAGGGGATAGAGATGATATCAGAACCGATAAAAACGATACCAAAATAAACTAGAGAAAGAAGTATTGGATGATTGATGTATTCTTTTAAAAAAATATCAAGCCATCCGAAAACCCCGAAATAAATGAAAGCTATGGTCAAAACAAAAACTGTTGTACTGGTCAATAGTCCAAAACGGAAGTTTGCCTTTTGGTAAGATTTGGATTCCAGAAGTTTTTGATGACTGATGTATTGGTCAAGAGTTTTGGGAATGGCAGGGACCGGTCTTTTGATGTTGAGGTAGCTGAGGAATTTTTCAGCCACAAATCCCAAAACAAGAATACCCAATATGAGGTACTTGATCTCTTCTGCCGCCATCAAGCTAGAATTTTGGGCAAGGTAGGAGTGTATCTCTTTTACGCGTTCTAGCTTGGTTTTTGTCAGCCAAAAGGAATGCGATGCTGACTTCATGAGCGCCGCCTGACTGAATGCCAAGCTGCGAAACTGTATAATCAAAACTGTAACCCAAGCTCATCCCTGTTGGAAGGTTGAAGCCTATCATCATGACAATGGCATCACGGTTATTTTGGTTTTCAACAGGTTTGTATGGAAGTCCCCTGTACCAAAGTCCAAGATTCAGTGGTTCTAGGTGCAGATAAGCACCTATGTCCAATTGTTCAAATGGACCCTGACGTTTGTAATTAAGTGTTGGTAATAAATATCTTTGTTTTCTTTGATGTGTGAAATCAGAACGGTAGCTGCCCGTGCCCAATGATATTCTATATCCTGTATGGAAGGAGAATTTTGCAGGCAATGGACTTACCCCATCCAAGAAAGATTGGTTTGGTTCATTGACATGGTGGGCAGATACGCCAAACCAAAATTTATCAGTAAAGAAAAGTCCACCAAAAGAAAGTGATAATAAATTAACGGGTTCACCCGAGCCGGGGAGGTCTATACTTGGCAACAAGGGACCCAAAGGGTCACTTGGATTGATCTGATTTGCAAAAATAAGATTTTCAAAAAAACCTATGTCTCTTCGGATATAGGAAGCTTGAACCCCGGGTCTGAAATACGCATTCTCTCCGACTCTAAGCTCATAAGAGTACAATCCGGACACTGTTGTGGACCTTAATTTTGCGCCGCCTTCTACATCATTCATAACCATAAAGCCAATTCCGCTGTTATAGTCATCCAGATAGGTATCGTAGTAAGCAGCGAAGGTTGTGAATTGGGCATCCAGCCCCGGCCATTGATTCCTGTAATTTGCCCCGATCCTTGGAAGCATTTCAGATCCTGTAAAAGCAGGATTCAAATAGAGGGGTGCTGCATAGTACTGACTGAATTGAGGGTCTTGGGCCTGCAACGTTATATTTCCTGTAAAAATTAAGGAAACAAAAAAAAGACGGAGTATTAAAGACCTTCGCAAGTAGTAATTCGTTATGTTAGCAATTAGATTCACCTTTGCAACGTCAAAAACGTTTTGTTGTTTTAAACGCAACGTGTAAATTATGAAAAGCCGTAGTAATTCCATAAAAATATTCTTTTTTTTTAGTGCGATAATAATTTTGAACACTGTATTCAATTCCGCACCCCTTCATGCCCAAGGTTTTAACAATAATGAATGGATCTTTGGTGACTGCGGTACAGGCCAAAATAACATTCTTTCATTTGGAAAAGGAGAAGATCCTATAGTCAGGAGTCTTCCAAGCGGGGTGATTGTTGGACAAAATAACAACGCTGTAGCCATCGATCCAATTTCTGGGAACATTATTTTTTACAGCAACGGTGTTTTGGTCTATGATGCGAACAATCAGGTACTTGAAGGCGTAGCTCCGGGAATCGATGGAAACATCAATGGTCAGCAGGATTTGGCCATCGGAGTACTAAGCTATGATCCTGTTGGAGATAGATTGTATTATATATTTTATGTAAATCCTGTGGGAGATTTACAATATGCGCTGATTGATATGAATGCCCCGGGTCAGGCTATAGGAAATGAACCGCCATTGGGTGAAATCATAGAAAAAGACCAAGTCATCGTCGGTGCAGTCACCGGACCAATCATGGTGGTAAAAACACCCCAATCTCCTTCTTACCTGATCAGTATCGAAGGAGGTTCGATTGTGTCAAGAAGGATCGGTGCAAATCAAGGAGAGTTTATTCTCAATTCTAATGCAGCAGTTCCTTTTACACCAAAATTTATGGTGTTTGATGAAGCATCCCAAAAAATCATCTTAATTCCCGAGGATCCCAATGAAGATATTGTCATTGTGGATTTTGATGCAGCGACAGGGACTTTTGGAGCAATCACTCCTATCTCAGAATCCAGTAATGGAAATGATTTTGGAGGGGCTGCTTTTTCACCTGAAGGAGATTACATTTATTTTTCAAGAGGAGATGAATTAGTAAGGGTCCCAATCACTGACCTTACTGCGACACCCGAAGTAATTCCTTTGGAAAATGATGTATTTCAGATATATGATATTAAAACCGGACCTGATGGCAGGTTATACTATATATATGAAGAGGTAGCCGGTGGGCCCCAATTGATAGGGAGGGTGGATAATCCTGATGTGGCTGATTTGACAGAAATTGAACTGGATGAGGATCCATTTAATGGAACAGATTTTTGTGGAAGGATTTTTCCTCAATTTGCCCCAAATCAGAATATAAATGCAACGGTGGATTTTGAGTGGAATCCAGAAGAACCCTGTAGCAACAACCCTGTTCAATTGACAAGCTTGATAACACCGGAGAACTTCCGTCCGGTAAGTTTTGAATGGACATTCAATCCGCCTTTGACAGATGAAGACGGTGCCCCGATAGACATTGATTTTACTCAGGAGCATTTGCTGATACCTGAGGAGGCTACAGCCAATGAAAGCATTGACGTTACTCTGACGGTGACTTTTGCGGATGGTACCACTCAGACAGTGGACAAGACCATCACTTTGCTCCCCAATGAGCTTCAGGTTCAATTCAGCGCGCAGGATACAACCGTATGTGAGGGTGGCTGTGTAGATATTGGTTCCATGCTGACCGTACAGGCAGGACAAGATGGCGGTGGCGGAGGCGGTGGAGGCGGTGTCTATGAATACTTCTGGTCTAATATCAGGGAATGGAGACCTACCAAAGACAATTGTGTTGATTTACCGGGATTATATTGGGTATTGGTGAGAGAGCCAGGGTCCGAATGTTATGCTTATGGAAGTGTCAGGGTGAAAATCTGGGATTTAAACGACCAAAGCAATAACATTTGGTATTTTGGTGATGGAGCTGGTTTGGATTTCAATCCTGATCCAAACAATCCGAATGGGCCAACTCCAAGACCTGTTAGCCATAATCAAAATATTCCTGCAGGAACTACAACCATTTCAGATGAGACTGGTCAGGTTTTGTTTTTTACAGATGGAGAAACTGTCTGGGACCTGAACGGCAATGTCATGGAAAACGGCGACAGCATAGGGGGAAGTAACCTTTCTTCCCAAAGTGTATTGGCTGTTCCGGTACCTCAGGACGAAACGATTTTTTATCTGTTTACTACCCAAACAGCAGCAGATGGCAGTAACCAAGTGAAATTTTCTGTTGTTGACATCAAAGTAGAAAATCTAAATGGAGTCGGCAATGTAGTCAGTAAAGACAATTTTCTTTTCAGTCCAAGTACAGAGCATTCAGCAGCGCTTGCAGCAGGAGATACTACCTGGGTTTTATTTCATGAGCTTGGCAACAATACATTTAGGGCATATCCTGTTTCGATATTCGGCATAGGAAGTCCGGTTTTTTCTTCCGTAGGTTCCAACCATGGGTTCAATTCAGGTATAGGTACTATGAAATTCAGTCCCGACGGGACAAAGGTGGCAGTCACGATCCAAGATGGTGCTTGTAGCCGGTTGGAAATCTTTGACTTTGATCCTGATACAGGAGAAATGACGGAGTATGCTTTGTTGGATTTGGGGTGCAATGGCGATGATATTTATGGGATGGAATTTTCGCCGGATGGAAGCAGGGCCTATGTTTCGTTTACAGGAGGGGGAGGAAAAGTAGAAGAATTTTTGATTCAGGCTCCAGAACAAACAGGTACCACAGCCCTTGCTTGTGCTGCTTGTTTTGACAACGCCAATACAAGACCAGAAAGGGAAGCCTGTATTTTGAACTCGCCTGTACGGGGAGTACTCAGTACTGCGGGACCTTTCGGAGCACTTCAAATAGGTCCTGACGGGCAGATATATGTGGCTAGGCCTGGCCAAAATGTATTGGGATCAATCAATTCAGGCACAGATTGTAATGTCAGTATCTATAATGAGATGGGCTCACCGACCCTCACGGGAACAAGCAATTTGGGTCTACCGTCCTTTGTCCAACAATCAGGAAGCAGCATACCTGATCCATTATTGGCTGGCCCGGTGCAATTATGTTTGGATCCACAAAACGGGGCGTTGGGACCTTTTGAAGGAGGAGGGGAACCGGATATTGACAGCTATTTCTGGACAATCACCCATGAAGACGGTACAGTAGAGCTGAATAACTTTGGAGGACCTGGAGAGCAGTTTCAGACATATGATCATCAGTTTTCCCGTCCGGGTTTATATAATGTCAATTTGAGAGTAGACAGGTGTGGGAATCCAGATTTTTATGAAGCATTTCTAGAGGTAATGGTAATCGCTCCTCCTACATTGACTTTACCTGCAGCCATCACCTTATGTTTGGGAACTCCAGTCAGCCTTACTGCTATTGATGGGTATGATCCTGCAGACGGGCTTTATGATTTTGAATGGAGAAATGCAGCAGGTCAGCTATTTGGAGATCAAAACTCCAATACCATCTTTGTCAATGAAGAAAGTATATTTACTGTTGTCGTTTCACACCGACCTGGAGCGGGTGAAGATCCTGCATTCTTTGATCCATGTCCATCAGAAGCTTCTGTTTTTGTTGGACCTGCATTCGAATTTGACCTAACCCAAACTGCAGACCAGGTTTGTTATGATGAAAATCTTGTAGTCTTTGCACCAAACACTCCAATTTCAGGTGAATGGTTTTATCAGGTTCAGGGTACTGTAAACAGGATTCCACTTGGGGAGTTTTTTGAATTGAATCTTGTTCCTAATACCCTCCCTTCACCGGGGGTTTATGATATTATTTTCGTAGCAGAAGATCCTATCCTTGATGGTTGCATTGTTGAGAAGCAATTGGAATTGATTGTATTCCCTATACCTATATTCGAGGTGGTAGTTTTGACTGAGGCAGATGACTGTGCAGCCGCCAACGGAAGTTTTGAAATAACCATGTTGGCTGATGCAGATGAAGTCAGGATTGATCAGGTAGGACTGATTTTCACCAATGTATCTTCGGGTGATGTATTGCCTGTGGTGACAGGACTTGAGCCTGGCGTGTATTCTGTAATAGCTACGAGTGATTCTGGATGTGAATTTTTACTTCCAGTAGTAGTAAGGAATTTGAACCCTCCTGTAGGAATTTCTGATTACGAAATTACAGCCAATCCTGAGACGTGCTCTGCCACAGGTGTAGACTTTGGATCGATGGATATTGTCTTCAATCTTGGCCCTCAGACAGGTTCATATCAAATTATCAGACAAGAGGATGGGCAGCAGTTTACAGGAACTTTCTCAGCTACTGATTCCATCAATATCCCTCTTCCTGATGGAACTTACAACCTGACTTTGATTGATAATGTCAATTGCTCCTTCCCGGATCCTATTTCTTATATTATTGACAATGCGGAGCAGGTGGAGTTTTCTGTTCCTACAGATGTGACGGCTTGCGCCCTTTATGTATTGGTTCCTATATCGGCAGGCAACCTTGTTTACGAGGTTACAGGTCCAAACGGTCAGCTGATCAATCCGGATCAGGATGGTGGATTTACTTTTGAATTTACCGGTGTATATACAGTCCGAGGCTTTGATCCAAACGGGATTTTGTGTCCCAGTGAATTGAGTTTGATTGAGGCTGTCATCAATAGCCCGATTGACTTTTCATTGACTCCTCCGATTGTGGATTGTGAACTTGGAGTTTCTTACCAAGTTGTATTATTTGGTTTTGACCCAAGTAATGCAAATTTCTATTGGAGAAATGAGTCGGGGGATATTGTAGGGAGAAATCAGGAATTTTTCCCTCCAAGCCCGGGGATTTATTCTGTCGAAGTACAGCCTAGAAGTGGTGGTCTTTGTCCTGAAAAAACTATTGAATTTGAAGTGGAGGAATTTCTGGAGAATGTGGAAATGACCTTAAATGCACAGCAATTCTGTGTAGGAGATACTTTTGCCAACATCAGTATTGAAGCAGATTTGACCAATGTCTCTGAAATCCAATGGTACAGCGTCGTGGGTTCGGTCAGAACTCCTTTGCCTGAATTTACAGATCAGGCATCGGTCACTGTTTTTGAAGTAGGGGTTTATGAAGTGATTTTGCTTAGTGTGTATGGATGTGAACTTGCTAGGGAACAGGTTCAGATTTCAAGCTCAGTGCTTGTTCCGCCGGTATTGTCATCTAGTTATACCATTTGTGCCATTGAGAATGTGACTGTAGAGCTAAATCCCGGGACATACGATTTCTATTCCTGGAAATTGGAAGGAAATGAAGTTTCGGCAGACTCTGTTTTTGTTCCTACTTTACCTGGGAGCTACCTCTTGACAGTAGCGGATAATCTTGGTTGCGAATACACCGTAAGTTTTGAGGTTGTGGAAGATTGCGCTTTGAGGGTAATATTCCCAGAAGCTATCGTTCCTGGCAAACCTGACAGGAACTTTTTGGTCTACACCAATGATTTTGTAGATGAACTTGAAGTCTTCATTTACAACAGATGGGGAGAATTGATTTTCTATTGCGAACAAAAAAACATAGCAGGTGATACTTTTGTTTGCAGTTGGGATGGAACTGTCAATGGATCTTATGTCCCTATCGGTGTGTATCCTGTAGTGGTAAGATTCAAGAGCAATAACCAGAATGTCACAAACAAAATAACAAAATCTATTTTAGTCATTGAGTAAATCGAATTATAAATCATGCTTACCCTTATTTCACCAGCGAAAACACTCGATTTAAGTACATCTGAATTACCCCTTCATACACTTCCTGATTTTCAAAAAGAGACTTTTGAGTTGGTTAAAATCATGAAAAAGAAATCCGTCGAAGATCTTCAGGACTTGATGGGAATCAGTGAGAATTTAGCTCTATTGAACAAACAGCGCTTTGTGGATTTCGAAAAGATTTTTGAAATCCAAAACTCCAAACAGGCACTTTTGGCATTTAAAGGAGATGTTTACCTGCAAATTGATGTAGATAAATATTCTGTGGGAGATTTTGAATTTGCACAAGAAAAGCTAAGAATTTTATCAGGACTGTATGGTTTGCTCAAGCCTTTGGACCTGATTCAACCTTACCGCTTGGAGATGGGGATAAGGTTGGAAAATAAAAAGGGCAAAAACCTGTATGAGTTTTGGGGAACGAGAATTGCAAAAGCTATCAATGGTGTGGCGGAAGGTGAAACTATTGTAAATCTTGCCTCTCATGAATATTTCAAAGCTGTGGATCAAAAAGTACTGAAACCAAAAGTCATCACACCAATATTCCAAGAATACAGAAACGGAAAATATGAAATCATCGGGCTTTTTGCCAAAAAAGCAAGAGGGATGATGGTCAATCATATCATCAAAAACAGGATCAATGACCCTGAATTGTTGAAGACTTTCAATGAAGGGAAATATGAATG
>NZ_CDSBKL010000129.1:0-10166 GCF_977115555.1 Aquiflexum sp. | reverse complement strand
ATTTAAACTGTTTTAGTTGATTAAATCTTTTCTATGCCGTATAAAACAAATTATCTCAAATCAACCATTCTATTAACAATTGCCTTTTTGGTTTTTTTAAACATTATTGCATTCAAAATATTTGCTTCTGAATCAAATGACTCTGTTTGGCTTGCCCAAGATACTGCTTTCCAAAAAGATGATTTAGATACTCTGGATTTTAATGAAAATGGTTTTGAGGAAATTGTAAAAGAGAAGTTTATTGAAGGACCTGATTTTGGAATGTATTATAGGTTAGGAATTCTTATTGTAATCCTTTATTTGGGTTATCGAATAGTAAGGAAGGTATTCTCTAATAAAACCTAATCATCATTTCTTCAATTTTTCCAATCCCAATCTCCCAATTTCCCCGACAGTATATGTCGAATATAGGTTATTTTTATTAACATATATATGTTATTATAAATAACATTTTTATATTAGCTCCTGTTAAAACACTAAGGACATGGAAGCTATCGACAAAATAAGTGTGATTCAAAAAGAACTTCCTTCGGGAAATTGTCAGGTGAAGTTTTTTATCGAAGATGAAAGAAAGCCTCAATACGGTTACCTTTTGGTCAACGAACCCAAGCCGGTAGGGGAGATCATCGCCGAAATCCAAGAGCGGTTGGAGAGAAGAAGGATGGCAACCTCGGGTTTGAATCCATTCTCGGTAATGCACCAACAAAAAGAGGATAACAATTTTTATTTGTATTCAGCTTAATAGAATTCATATGATACTTGCCAAGAACCTCAGATTTCTCAGGACAGAAAAGGGATTGACCCAAACTGACCTTGCTGAAAAGCTTGGTGTGCAGCGCACCATGATTTCGGCATATGAAGACGGCAGGTCCGAACCGAAGCTTTCTGCTTTGGATATCATTTCGGAACTGTTTGCGGTGAGCATTGACGAATTGCTACACCATGATATCCAACAATTCGGAAGAAAAGCATCAAAAAACAAAGAGATCAAAATCCTTACCATTGCAGCCGATGATAGCGATCGTGAGAATATCACCATGGTGGGGCAAAAGGCATCAGCAGGGTATCTGAATGGGTTTGCTGATCCGGAGTATATGGAATCTTTGCCACAGTTTCATATTCCTACACTTTCGAGAAATGCGACTTACCGGGCATTTGAACTCAGCGGAGACAGCATGCTTCCTTTAGTGTCAGGGACGATAATAATCGGGTCTTATGTCGAGCAGCTGAAGGATATCAAAAGCGGCAAAACATACGTCCTTGTCACTACTTCCGAGGGGGTGGTTTACAAAAGGGTGTTCAATTACCTAGAAGAGAACGGTAAATTGTTTTTGGTTTCTGACAATGAACATTATAAACCTTATGAGGTCAAAGCGGAAGATGTCGTCGAAATCTGGGAAGCAAAGGCATTTATCAGTACGGATTTTCCAAACCCGAAAGACAAAACCAAGCCTGTAAGCCTTGAGGATATTTCCCAAATGATTCTTGACCTCAAGTCAGAAATAATCCGTATCAGGTGAGGGTGTTTTCTTGATTATTTTGATTTGATAAACTTTCACCAAGGAGACCGAAACAAGAAACTAATCATCATAAGTTTTAGAAGAATCCGCAATCAACCTGTTGACTTCAGCCATTTCTTTTTTGCTTAAGTCACGCCATTTTCCGATTTGTTGATCGAGGATGATGTTCATGATTCTGATTCGTTTCAGTTTGGTGACTTTATAGCCAAGGTAATCGCACATTCTCCGGATCTGCCTGTTTAGGCCTTGGGTCAAAATAATATTGAATTTATAAGTACTGACCTGTCTGACTTCACATTTATTTGTAATGGTGTCCAAAATCGGAACTCCATTTCCCATTTTTTGGATAAAAGTCTTGGTAATCGGCTTATCTACTGTCACCACATATTCTTTTTCATGGTTGTTTTTTGCTCGAAGGATTTTGTTGACTATATCCCCGTCGCTAGTCAAAAGTATAAGCCCTTCACTCTCCTTATCCAATCTACCAATAGGAAATATCCGCTTGGGGTGTCCAATGTAATCGATGATATTGTTTTTCTCAGCTTTGATGTCGGTCGTTGAGACTATTCCCACGGGCTTGTTAAAAGCAATATAAACATGTTCTTCCTCCGGCTCGGAAATCAGCTTCCCATCTACCCTGATTTGGTCTCCGGGATTGATCTTGGTTCCCATTTCAGGAACTTTGCCATTAATAGTCACCCGTCCTGCATCAATGAGCTTGTCAGCCTCCCTTCGTGAGCAAAATCCCACCTCACTGAGGTATTTGTTGATTCGGGTGCCATTTGTTTCTGTCATCTGAAAAGTAATTTCTTGATTTGCTTACAAAAATAATAGAATTGAACGGATTCAGAGTTTCGTTTATTGAATCTACCGTTTCTACAATTTCATTTTTCTAAATCACTTTTTAAGCGTATTTTAAAATGATAAACCCAAAAATTATGGAAGCGAATAATTTTAAGCAAATCGGGGTGTGGATGGACCATTCTAAAGCACACCTCATAGGATACAAAAACGGAATGGTTCACATGATTGAGACTGTTGATTCACCCATTGAAACTATGGTCAGGGTGGTGGGAGAAGGAAGTGACAAAACCCGGTTTTCATCGAATGGGCTGAATTCCTCTAACAATGAGCATCGTAAACACAACATTTCCCAAAAAGAACTCAATGAATACCTTAAAATGATGGAAGGAAGACTTTGTCATTTTGAGGATATTTTATTGTTTGGCCCGGGCATAGCCAAAGAACAAATGAGGAACAGGCTTCGCGACAACAAGTCTTTTGATGGAAAATGGCTTTCTGTTCAAAGCAGCGACAAGTTGACGGAAAACCAACTCTTAGCTTTTGTAAGGGATTTTTACAACAGCTCTATGCCTTAATCATAAAAATTTTCGAAATCCCTGCTGAATTCGGCTGATTGCATCGAAGGAGTCATCAATATTGAAGACTCCTTTTTGAATGTCATGCCAAAAACCATCTCCACATTCGATAAACTGACCTTTTTGACTTGGTTTTGATTCTGTCGCCATGCCATAATCATAATCCGGCAAAAAGATAAACGAAAGCAATTCTTTGGTTTCATCCCAATCTACTTCTTTTACTTTTCCATTTACAGTAACTTCCATTTTTCGGATCGAAAATCTGACCACAAGATTGATATCGTAAGCAGTCTCTTTTTCCCTTATCATGTAATGTATGGTCAAAGGAGCTTCTTTATGGGTGATTTCATAAATGGCCTGAATGTAATCCTGTGAAAAAATCTGCCAATCTTCCTGATTTAAAGGTACGGTTCGGATTATTTGGCCTTGGGAATCCTTGGAAAGGAGTTTGATGCCGCCTTCTTCATCCAATTTCTTATTGGACCATTTTGACTTTGCATAGAGTTCTCTCAGAGGTTTCTCCCACACTTTCGGGATTTCTCCTTGAAAATGATAATCATCATCCATGGTAAAACCCTCATTGAGGATATCATCTTCAGAAACTTCATCCCTGTCGGTATAAACCAAATCAAGTTGGCTGTCCAGAAAATTCTTTCCAAAACCGATTTTTAATTTAAAAATATGGCTGTATGGCGGTGGAATCACGCCTGAATCATATTCAATTTCGATCCTTGTCAAGTCTTCTGTTCTGAGATGCATTGCTAAATGAATTCAAGTAATGGTTTTTATTGCCCGCAAAATTAAGGGATTCTTTGGGAAATAGGTTTTCAAAGCTTAACCCCTTTTGAATCAGGATTGGTTCAAAAAGGACAATTTCATTGAAAAGGTGCAATTCGATGACGCAGACTAATCATTTTTGACCAGACTATTCAATTCAACTTGACGCTGCGATTTATTATCCGGTTTGAGACGCACATATTTTTTGAGATCTGAATGTAGGATTTCTGTCAATTCAGTTTCATTTCCTTGAGTGGTTTCAGTGAAAAGAAATCCAAAAACCCCAAACTTGTCCAAATCAATCTTCCTCAGATGCAGTGGTTTTTCAAAATCCATGAGCAAAGCATCATAATCAAATGCCTCGATTTCCTCAGATTTGACTCCTGAAGTATTGTCTAACAATATCAAGCTATATTTTTTTCCTTTTCTTGTTTTGAAAATTGATTCCCAATCCGGTTTTTTGGAATAAAAGAAATGTTCATAGGAATTGATCCCATAAGCAAACCATGCAAGATCCCCCGTAGTGCACCAACCTCCAAATCGCATCGGGTTTACTTCTATCGGGAAAATTTTTCCTGAGTCATCCATCCTGATTTCAACGTGCAAGGGAAAATTTCTGAGTTTTATTTTTGAACCGATGAGGGTAAGGAAGTCATGTATTGGACCATGAAGCATTATGATGATCTCGGGCGAACTTGTATAAACCCGGTCGCTGACGTCATTTTCTGAGGTGAAAACATGGTGCAGGATATTTAAAATCACAGGTTTGCCATCTTTATCAAAATAACAATCAAAAGCATATTCCTCTCCGGGGATGAACTGCTCAATTATAAATTGGGTATTGTCGATGACTTCCTTAGGGTAAAGTGATTGTGTTTTGACAATGTCATTTTCAATCTTTGCTACTGTTTCAGTCCAATCTTCCGCACGGTCCACTTTGTAAACCGCAATGCTGAAGAAGCCTACTGCGGGTTTGATGATAAAAGGAAATCTAAATCCGGAAACATCCATATTCCTCAGATTTTCAACATCCACAGACTCGAAAAAGTAATCGGGATAAGCCTCTTTGACTAGTTTTCTGAACTTATACTTGTTCTTGAAGACCTCAATGATTTCAGGAAGTTCCGTTGCTTGGGTGTTTTTTTGGATCCAGCTGATGCTATTTTCCGAATTGGTATAGGTGGGAGTATTTGGATTTTCCTTAAGGTATCGGGCAGCAGCATCTTCAGCTATCCAATTGAGGGTCTTATTGCCGGCTATTTGTTTTGCTTCTTTGGTGGCGATTACCGGGAATTTATTGTCAATAATGGTCTGAATCAGAAAATCTGAAACATAAGGAAAATCAAGCAGGATCATTTTGGCAGGGTTTATTTCTGCAAAGGTAATTTCATCTCAATTTGATACTGACATTATTTTTACCGACGGTTACTTTAAATGCAGCTTTTTCAAAATGAGGTGGGCCAAACATGCCCATTGCGTCATTTGAAAACCCATATCCATCCCTTGGGATTCCAAATGCATTGGTTCTTAATTTTCCTGTATTTTGACTGTCATGAAATAAGGAAATTGCATACATACCCTCGGGAACTGCTCCAAAATCCACCTGAGCCTTTCCGTCTTTGATCTTTACAGAGGCACTTTTAAATGCTTTTTCAGTATCATCAGGAAAACCTGCCTCACCTTTGAAAAGTAAAACCCTGACCAAACCCTGATCATTTTTGACATTGGTAACTTGGAGGGAAAGTGTTGTCGGATTTTGGGATTGGGAAAATAAGGCAAACATGATCCAAATAAGGATTGATATTTTCATTTCGCTGATTTAATGGTTTCTGATTTATTGATTTTACCTGAAGGAGTTTCTACAAATTCCCTAACGAGGATTACTTCTTTTGGGATTTGGTATTTATGCACTAGGTCTGAAATCGAATCCAGCAACCTCTTGGATTTTTGATGGTCAGCTTGTTTTGATTCTATTACCAAAACCAATTTTTGACCCAATTTGAGATCCTCCAATCCAAAAAGAAAAAACCGGGATTTTCCAAAATGTTCTTCAATGGCCGGTGAAATTTGGGGTTCCAAAGATTCAGGCTGGATTTTGAAACCACCGGAATTGATTGTAAAATCAGCCCTTCCTATCCATGTAAAGCGATTTTCAGCCAGGATAGTCACGAGATCATTTGTTTGCAGTCTTTTTTCCTTTGCCATTGGAGCTTCTATCCAAAGTTTGTTTTCCTGATCCGTTCCTATAGTCACTCCGGGAAGTGTTTCATAGACCAAATTAGATCCCTCGATTTTTGCCAAGGCAATATGAGAAACAGTTTCTGTCATCCCATAGGTCTGAAAAGAATGGATATCCTCTTTTGCCAGGTTTTCGAGTAGAGAAATAGAGGAAGGGGCACCACCGATAATCAGGTTTTTGATTTTCTTCAGTTTTTGAAGGGAAAAATCCTGTGATAGACAAGCTGCCACTTGCATAGGAACCATTGCTACAAAGTCAAATTTCGTATCCACCCATAGATCTTCAAGCGGATTTTCTGTAGGCTTGGTCAATATCATTTCAGCATTCCATTCCATTGCCCGAACCAGCATCATTTTTCCTGCGATCATAGCGGTATTGAGACAGCAAAGCAGCATTGGATGATTTTCTATTCCAAAGAACTTTGCGGTTGCAGCAGCTGAAATCTCCATTTGCCTGCGATTTACTGAAATGGTTTTTGGAATACCAGTAGAACCGGAAGTTTGAAGATCAAATGAATCCTGACCCTGTAACCAGTTTTGGCAGAATTGCAGCGACTCTTTTACATAGGGATCATTCCCATCCCAATTTCCATTTTTGATTTGGTCAAAAGTATAGCTGATATGTTCAAGAATGATTTTTCCCATTGTGAAGCAATGCCTATTCAAAAATCAACAAAATTCCTTGAAGGCTGTTATCTTGCATAAAATAATTAAACCAAAAATAGCATGGAGATAAATTGGAAAACCGCAAAGGAATACGAAGACATAACCTATAAGAAATGTGACGGGGTAGCAAGAATTGCCTTTAACAGACCTGAAGTGAGAAATGCTTTCCGGCCAAAAACCACCAAAGAACTTTACGATGCTTTTTATGATGCCCAAGAAGATACTTCAATTGGTGTGATTTTACTCTCTGCTGAAGGACCCTCTCCCAAAGACGGAATTTATTCTTTTTGCTCTGGCGGTGACCAAAAAGCCCGAGGTCAACAGGGATATGTGGGAGAAGATGGCTACCATAGACTTAACATCTTGGAAGTCCAAAGATTGATCCGCTTTATGCCCAAAGTGGTGATTGCGGTAGTTCCGGGTTGGGCTGTTGGGGGAGGTCACAGCTTGCATGTGGTTTGTGATTTGACATTGGCAAGTAAAGAGCATGCTATTTTCAAGCAGACAGATGCAGATGTGACGAGTTTTGATGGGGGATATGGTTCGGCTTATCTTGCCAAAATGGTGGGACAAAAAAAGGCACGGGAGATATTTTTCCTCGGAAGAAACTATTCTGCACAAGACGCCTATGAAATGGGAATGGTCAATGCCGTTATTCCGCATGCTGAATTGGAAGACACGGCTTTTGAATGGGCTCAGGAAATCCTTGCCAAATCACCCACTTCGATCAAAATGCTGAAATTTGCCATGAACCTGACTGATGACGGCATGGTCGGACAGCAGGTTTTTGCCGGAGAGGCGACAAGATTGGCTTATGGTACTGAGGAAGCCATTGAAGGCAGAAATGCTTTTTTGGAAAAGCGAAAGCCGGATTTTAAAAACATCAAATGGATCCCATAATGAACCATCTTGAAACAAGCTATACCTCACACGATGGCCTGAAATTATACCTTCAGGCTTGGATGCCTGAGAAGCCTAGGGCAGCCATTCTTATTGTGCACGGCTTGGGTGAACATTCATCCCGGTATGCCCATTTGGCCAAAAAGTTGGTCGATAAGGATATTGCAGTCTTTACTTTCGATGGGAGAGGGCATGGCAAATCCTGCCTTCCTAAGCCTGATGCGTATTTTTCAAACTTTGAGGATTATCTGAAAGACATTGATGCGCTTTTTCGAAAAGTAAAGGCATACGTTCCAAATACCCCCGCTTTTATTTTTGGTCACAGTATGGGAGGCGGCTTGGTGGCCTCGTATGTGATAAAATACCAGCCAGAGGCAAAAGGAATTGTCCTCAGCGCTGCCGCATTAAAACCTGCCGATGATGTTTCCAAATTATTGATAGCAGTATCCTCGCTCGTAAGTAAAATTGCCCCGAAGCTAAAAGTATTGAAACTGGACAGCAGCAAAGTTTCCCATGATCCTGAAGAAGTAAGGAAATATGATGAAGATTCTCTTAATTACCATGAAGCTATACCGGCTAGGACAGGCTATGAATTGCTTAGAATGATGAAGGAGATTGAAGAAAAATCCTCTCAATTCAAACTTCCAGTATTATTGCTTCACGGTACAGGTGACAAGCTCACCAATCCAAAAGGATCCGAGGAGTTTTATTCGAAAATTTCTTCCAAGGATAAATCTTTTAACATGTATCCCGGCCTTTTTCATGAATTGATCAATGAGTTTGAAAAAGAAGAAATCATGGCAGATATCTTGAAATGGATTGAGGAGCGGATTTTGGTTTACTCATGATTTGAAACTTTTATAACCAATCCGGTAAGAAGTAAAAGGTGAGAAATGGAATCCTGTTCTTATTTAAACCTTTTACCTCTTTCCTTACACTGCTTATCATTTTCATTTGATTACCAAAAGCGGCACATGCGTGTGGTAGGCCATTTCCAAGCTTGTACTTCTATTGAAAAGGTATTCAAAAAATGACTTATTTTTATAAAACATTACCAAAATTGAACCTTTGTTTTTTTTGAGGTAAGATTCTATTCCCGAGTTGACATCGGAAGCATGTTCAATTACAAAGTTGATTTCTTTATCTTCAAACCTTTCTCTTAGCACCTCCTCAAGACCTATCAATCCAAGATCCTTTTCAAAACTCTCCTCAGTCTTTACATGAAAAAATTCATAAGGCAAATCCAAATTCCGGGTTAGCTTAAACAACTTGATGAAGAATTTTTCTTCTTCTTTATCCAACTCAAGACCTGTCGAGATTTTTGACCAGTTTTCCCATATTGCATCCTGTGGAACCGCCAATACAGAAACCGAGCTTTCTTTGATGACATGACCGGTATTCGAACCAATAATGGCTTTTTTAATTCCACTAGCCCCTTGAGTTCCCATTACAATCAAGTCGTAATCTTCCCTGTAAGCCAAGGCAGTTACAGCCGAAGCCACAGTACCCTGTATGATCCGATAATCCACCTCAATACCCAATTTCTTTCCATCTTCTGTAGATTTTTTAAGTGCTTTTCTGGCATCGGATTCGATTTGGCTGATAATTTCGGTTGCCTGTGCAGCAAAATCATATACGGCGTAAAATGCAAATACCAGCGTAACCGATGCCTTTTCTTTAATAGCGATTTTTAAGGCATATTCTATGGCGTTGTTAGCATTGTCCGAAAAGTCTGTAGGAACAAGGATTTTCATGGCTATCTCAGTTTGGTGGTTTTTTTTAAGCTATTCACTTATTGTTTTAACTCAAAAGTAAAAGAATTCTAAAAATAAAAAGATGATATGCATTAATTTATAATTTGATTTTTTCCCCAACCAACCTGATGACATGAGCCTCACCTACATGTCCTATTCCCTCATTCAGATGGATGGTTCCTTCAAATTCAAAATGCCATTTTATGTTTTGAAAATTTGATTTTAAACCTGACAAGTCATAGAGCATTTCTAGATTTTTTGGACCTCCGGATTGGTATTGGAGCTGTTTTTTACCAAACCCTTCTATGATCATTGTGCCACCAACTTTCAGAGCTTTTTCGAATTTGGAATATACTTCAGTAGAAATTTCTTTTGGAAGATGGAAATAGATCAAGGAGACTACATCAAAGGATTCCGTCTCAGGTATGTGTATCCTTGCATCACAGACATGGTAATCCACATGAAGTCCGAGTTTTTCAGCTTTTTTTAGACAGTGGTTTTTGCCTGTTTCACTTTGGTCGATGGCAGTTACTTCCCATCCCAAAGAAGCTGCATATAATGCATTCCTGCCTTCTCCTTCTCCAGGCAAAAGGATTTTTCCGGGAGGCATTTGCTGAATATTGGCTTTTAAAAATTCATTGGGTTGATCTCCATACAAACCGGGAGTTGTCGAGAATTTATCATTCCAGAAAATATTGTCCATTTTGTTTTCTTTCAAATTTCCTGGAATTTTTTCCGCTTTTCTGTAATAAATGACACTTTATCAGATCAAAATCATGGTCTAGTGTAACATTCGTCACGTTTTGTGGAAATTCTTCTGATTAATTTTGAATTGAAGTAAAAGAAATAAGGATTTCGGATGTCAGAAAAAGTCTATTTTAAAAATGGAATTCTGATTTCCACAGATTTGATTGGAATTCTAAGTTGGTCAA
>NZ_CDSBKL010000128.1:0-10203 GCF_977115555.1 Aquiflexum sp. | reverse complement strand
ATGCACCCACTAGTCCATCTGTCACTATTTCCATTGACGGGAGTTTGGCCGATGGGATCAAGGACGGAAGGCTGCTCTTGCTTTTTCACCATAATGAAAAGACAGAGCCCCGGTTTGCGGTTTCTGATGATGTGAATTCAGCGCAGGTATTGGGGATGGACTTTGAAGATTATCAGGCCGGCAATTCGCTTTCATTTGATCTAGGTGTCTTTGGATATCCCGTAGAAAACTGGAAAGAAATCCCGGCAGGTGATTATTGGGTACAGGCTTTTATCGTCAAATACGAAACATTCAACCGCTCAGATGGGCATGTTATCAAAATGCCGGTGGACCAATGGGAAGGAAGGCAGTGGGCAAGGACTCCGGGAAATATCTACAGCACTCCCCAAAAAATCTCTTGGGATGGAGAATCAGGCTTTTCCATCAACATTGACCAAATCATCCCGCCTGTCGAAGAACCTGAAGACACCGAATTTATCAAGCATATCAAATTCAAAAGTAAACTGCTTTCTGACTTTTGGGGAAGAGATATTTATTTGGGTGCGCACGTTTTATTGCCAAGGGATTTTGACAAAAATCCCAATGAATATTACCCTTTGATGATCTATCATGGGCATTTCCCATCAGATTTTGGCGGATTTAGGACTACCCCTCCTGATGAAAACATCGAAGAAACCTACAATGCCCGCTTCAACATCTATGGCTATGAAAAAATCGAACAGCAGGAAGCTTATGATTTTTACCAGAAATGGATTTCTCCAGGTTTTCAAAAATTCATCGTCATAGAAATCCAACATGCCAACCCATTCTATGACGACAGCTATGCCGTCAATTCTGAAAATATCGGACCCTATGGAGATGCCATTACTTACGAATTGATTCCACATATTGAAGAGCAATTCCGGGGAATCGGAGAAGGCTGGTCAAGGTTTACCTATGGCGGTTCGACCGGCGGATGGGAAGCTTTGGCAGTACAGGTGATGTATCCCACAGAATACAACGGATGCTTTGCCGCCTGTCCTGACCCGATTGATTTCAGGGCATTTACCACTGTGAATATTTACGAAGACCAAAATGCCTATTACCTCAATGGGCCATTCAGAACCACTGAAAGGGTAGGAAAAAGGAATTATTTGGGTCATGTATCGGCTATGGTCAAAGACATGAACCATAAAGAACTTGCTCTCGGAGGCACCAAAACACGTTCGGGCGACCAATGGGATATCTGGCAGGCCGTCTATTCACCCGTGGGAGATGATGGCTATCCAAAACCGATCTGGGACAGGTATACCGGGGAAATCGACAAAGAAGTAGCCAACCATTGGAAAGAAAATTTTGATTTGCGCTATATCATGGAGAGGGATTGGTCAAAGTTGGGGAAAGACCTAGAGGGAAAAATTCATATCTATTGTGGAGATATGGTTAATTATTACCTGAATAATGCCGTTTATCTTACTGAGGAGTTCCTCGAAAAAACTTCCGAACCTTATTATGGCGGAGAGGTTAAGTATGGTGACCGTGCTGAACATTGCTGGAACGGAGACCCCACCCAGCCCAACTACATCACCCGGCTCAGATACAATACCATGTACCTTGATAAAATAGCCAAAAGACTGGTAGCAACCGCTCCTTCAAATTTCAACCAAAAAACCTGGACACTGACAAAATAATCATCCGAATAAAAGAGAAACCCATTTTAGAAATTGGGTTTCTTAGTACCTAATGAAATTAAATGTGATTACCTTTACTTAGAATTTAAACCAAACAGTTCCGATTGCATCCTTTTTTAGTAATCCCGAGTCTTTACTAGGCGATGAAGGTAATTAAGGCCATAAATTATTAGTCATGAATAATTCAGAAAATATCAATTACGAATTAGAAAAAAACATGGAAGTCATCTCTCAGTTGGATGGCTTTGTAGGAAATGCCGTGGATAATGTTTTGGTGGACCCTGATGAATGCTGGCAGCCATCTGATTTTTTGCCAGATATGGGTCAGCCGGATGCATTTGACGAGGTCAAAAAACTTCAGGAAAGAGCCGCCGGTATTCCGGATACTATCATTACTTCTCTGATCGGAAATATGATTACAGAAGAAGCGCTACCAAGCTATCAGACGTATTTCAACATGTTAGAAGGCATCAATGTAGAAGGCAGCTTGCTAAGCAACTCCGGTTGGGTAAGATGGTCCAAAGCCTGGACAGCCGAGGAAAACCGCCACGGTGACCTGCTAAATAAGTACTTGTACCTGTCCGGACGTGCTGATATGAAGAAAGTGGAGCAAACCATCCACCGATTGATCTACAACGGTTTTGATCCAAAGTCAGAAAAGGATCCTTACCAGGCAATGATTTATACTTCTTTTCAGGAAAGAGCAACCAAAATTTCCCATGTGAATACGGGGAAATTGGCCGATAAAGCCGGAGATGATGTCCTTTCAAGAATCTGTAAGACCATTGCCGGAGATGAAGCGAGACATGAGAAAGCTTATAAAAGCTTTATGAGTCAGATATTTGAGATTGATCCCAATGGGGCAATTCTCGCCTTTGAGAAAATGATGCGCAAGCAGATCGTCATGCCTGCCGTGTTGATGGGTAAAGGAAGCAGCAACCCAACATTGTTTGATCAGTTCTCCGCCATTACCCAAAAAATAGGCGTGTACACCGGTTGGGATTATGCCAGGATCATCGAACACCTGGTCAGTCTTTGGGACATTCAGAACCTGACAGGTCTCAACGATATTGCTTCAAAAGCACAGGATTACCTTGCCCATCTCTCTGATCGGTATATGCGCTTGGCGGACAGGATGAAAACTCCTGATGAAATATCCCTTGCTTGGTTGAAATAAAATACAGAGCCTGAAGAAATTCAGGCTTTTTTTTTCCCTTGGGGGAACAATTTTCCGACTTTTGAAATTTTAATGTATATACACACATCGAAAGCCATGATCATCAAAGAAATCCATCCTGCAAGCTATCATCCCATAGCAGACCTCATTACCTATAATCCCCTACCTTCTCCAAAGCTCAGGCAGATTGATCCATTCATATTTTTGAACCATCATGGTTTCCAGACTTATCCCAAAAACAACCGGGGACTTCCCTTTGGTCCACACCCACATCGAGGAATGGAAACAGTTACTTTCATCTTGGAAGGGGACATCATGCATCAGGATTCAGGTGGACATGAATCTGTAATCAAATCAGGCGGTATCCAATGGATGACTGCGGGGAGAGGTTTGATCCACTCGGAAGTATCTTCCTCTGCATTCAAAAAAGAAGGGGGAGATTTGGAAATTCTGCAGCTTTGGCTGAACCTCCCTGCCAAGTTGAAAATGACAGAACCTAGGTACCTCGGACTTCAAAAAGATGAAATCAACCATTTTGACTTAGAAAATGGAAATGTAAACATTCAGATGATTGCCGGGGAATGGGATGGTAATAAAGGATCTTTTGAAACCCTCAGCCCCATCTTCTTGAGTACCATTACCATGGTGAAGGGAGGGAAATTCACCAAAAACATCCCTGCTGAAGAAAACATTTTTTTCTATATTGTTCGCGGTGAGGTGAAAGTCTTGGGCGAGAAAATCCCCTTTCGAAATCTTATAGAATTCAGTGCCGATGGAGGAGATTTAGTAGTCGAGGCTACTGAAGACAGCATCCTGATTTTGGGCCATGCAAAGCCATTCAACGAACCCATGGTGGCGCAGGGTCCATTTGTCATGAATACACAGGAGGAAATCATGGAAGCTTACAGAGATTATCAACAAGGAAAATTCGGGACCTGGAGCCATTAAAAATGTGTGGCTGCCCCTTGAGAGGCAGCCACCCGATATACTAAAAAATCCTAAACTAAAATCATTTATAAAAACAGTAAAGCTCAAAAAGTTGCTTAATCACCCGTATCAAATATACAGGATCTGCAACCTTTAAAAAATACCCTAAAGGGGGTATTTTTTAATACAAATCAATAATATCCTGAGAAATGAGCTTGTATATTTCAGCGACTTGTTCGTTGTAGTTCAAAAATTGATAATGGGCATCCAAGGTATTTAAATCTGACCTTCTTGCAGGTCCTGTTTGTGCCCTCTTTGCTCCCAATTCCAGACTTTTGCTGATAGTTTCGATAATCAGCGGTTTGAGCATTTCGAAATCCAATCCCTGCCTTCCCATAATTTCCTCAGAAAGTCTCAACATGTGATTGGAGAAATTACTGGCAAAAACCGCAGCCACATGCAAAGCCATCCTGTCTTTGGATTTGACAAGATATTGAAGGGGAGAAAGTGACTTCGCAAGTTTTTTGAGTTTTTGAAGTGTTGATTGATCCTCAGATTCCAAGAGAAAAGGAACATCTCCAAAGTCAATTTTCCTTTCTTTGCTAAAAGTCTGCAAAGGATAAAAAATACCCGTGTAAGCTGCCGAACTGTAACCCAAAATATCCAATGGAACAGCACCTGAGGTATGCACAAGGATACTTTCCTCCGGCAAAATAATTTCATCGGCAAGTTCTGAAATGGCTTGATCGCTTACTGCCAGGATAAATATCTCTGCCTCCGAATCTGAAAAATCAAGGTCGTTTTTTGCTTCAGCAGTATACAACCTGCCCGTGAGTTTTAATGCATCTGATATATCCCTTCCGAAAATTTCAGTCACAGTATGGCCTGCCTCTTCAATTGCCGGTGCCAGATGCCAAGCAACATTGCCTGTTCCTAATATTGCAATCTTAAATTTCATAATTGAAATATATACCTTTTTGTGGGGAAACTAAAAAGGAAAAAAGCCCTAAAGAGCATTTCCTTAGGGCTTTTCAATGAATATTGGACTGGGAATTGCAATTAAGCTTCCAAACCTTTGTCCCTCATTTTTTTAAACTCATCATACCTTCTGTAAATCGCTACACTAAAACCTATCAGCATCAGGATGGTACCTGCCCATAGGATATTGATTTGCGGCATCAATATCGCCTTCAAAACCACATAGTCTTTTTGATACCTGTTGACTTTGAAAGAAAACGTATTTGTCTCAGGCTTGATATTCTCCAATTCAACCTTGACACCAAGTTCATTGTCAATGGCAGCAATCTTTCCGACCTGATTGTCACGGATGATGAAAATCGGCTCCAACCTTTTCTCCACATCATAATCCATGACCACCAACTTGGCTTTTACCGCAACATCACCTTCCCTCAAATCCAAACCCTCCACTTGGCTGAGTACCTCTCCTCCTTCAAAGGTGGTTACGAAATCAGAAATGTAAAACGTCTCGCCGGGTGCTACTTCGTAAAATTCATCATCCCTCCACTCCGGGTCTTCATAATCATTGATAGCAGAAACATAAGTGTATAGATCCCTGTTTACGAACCTTTTTGAGTCAGGCGAGGAAATCAAACCCATCGAAGTATTGAATTGCGACATAGGATTCAATGAAAACTGATAAACAGAATCTTTATAATAGTCAATTTGGAAATAATCATTTTCTTCCAAAACGATATTGACCTTGTCTCCTTTGGAAAAATAGGTTCTACCCCTTGCTACGATATCTTCCAAAGCAATGGCTTCATTGATCCCACCGGTTGATTTCAATTGCTTGACATTGACAAATCCAGGTACTCCCACCACTTTTTTCTGCCTACCACGATAGACAGCCGTATAATCTTTGATTTGAGTTGGCTTATTGATCCAAAGCAGGACGTGCTCTTTGTTCATTTCCTCTTCCCAAGAATTGCTATAGGTCAGGCCTGACAAATTGTATGATATGATCTCAGAATAACCGGAAGAAAACATGATTCCGATGAGGACCATTCCAAGTCCTATATGGGCCAAAGAACCTCCTGCTAATTTGAAAGTCGATTTCCTTACCAGTTTGATCAAAATGGACGAATTGGCAACGATAGTAAATACCGAAGCCAAAACCACGATGATATATGGTATATCATATACTTTACCAAACACAATGATCAGCGCCGATATGATTACCGATATGATATATGGCATCACCAAGGCCTCTCTCAGGGCTTTCGGATCCATTTTATTCCACCAGAAAAACTGTCCCACTGCGGTCAGCAAAGCAACCACGACTGCAAACCAAAGTTGGAATTTGGTATAAAATCCAATCTGATCCGCTGGAGGAGCCATATTTGAAATCCCTCCAAAACTCTCCACCAATGCATTCCAAACAGGAATGGAAGTAGGTAAAATCACCTGAAAAGCCATCAATGCCAATGTAGTGGCTCCTATAAAAATCCAGAATTCACGGGAATAAACAGAGGCTTCTTTTTCTGAAGTGGGGATATGTTTCCAGGTTTTGGCAGCCAAAAAGACAGCTATCACCAGAAAGAACAACATGTAAATCAAAAGCTGACCAGACAATCCCAAGTCAGTAAAAGAGTGAACCGAAGAATCTCCCAACACGCCCGATCTCACCAAGAAAGTGGCATACAGCACCAAAATGAAAGAGGCAATGACCAAGACAATTGAAGACTTCAAAGCAGTACTGCTTTTCTTGAAAGTGATCATCGTATGTATTGCCGCGACCATGATCAGCCAAGGGACATACACTGCATTTTCGACAGGATCCCAATTCCAATAGCCACCAAAATTCAAAGTCACATAAGCCCAATAAGCTCCCATGATGATACCCATACCAAGGATCATGGCAGAAAACTGTGCCCAAGGCAATGCAGGACGGACCCACTCAGAATATCTTTTGGTAGCCAATCCCCCCATCAAGAAGGCAAATGGTACCAAGGTAGAAGCATAACCAAGAAACAAAGTCGGAGGGTGAATCACCATCCAAATATTCTGCAGCAAAGGATTTAAGCCTGTGCCATCTTCAGGTATAAAATCCGGATTGATCTGGAAAATCGGTGCGGAAACAGCATCCCGCAATAGAATAAATGGCGAACTCCCAATCTTCAAATCTCCGATCACCACACCCAAAATCATCGAAACCAGAAATGCCTGCACCAAAGCAAAAACAATCATCACAGGGCCTTCCCAGAATTTGTTGGTATGGATCAAAATCAATCCTAAAACCACATTCCAAAAAATCCAAAGGATAAATGCACCTTCCTGACCTTCCCAAAAACTGGAGATCATATAATGCACCGGAAGTGCTTTGGAGGAATGGGAATAAGCGTAGAAATATTCGAAGCGGTGGTTATAGATAATCTCAAAAAGTGAAAATGCCACCGTGACACTTGCAAGGGAATGTATGTAAAAAGTAACCCTGCTGAACTGCCGCCAATTGGCTTTGTCCAAATCCTGTGCAATCGTGTATTGATAATAAGAGTAGGCAGTAACCAAGGCACTGACAAAAGCAAGAATCAATGCGAAGTGGCCTAAATTACCTATAAAGGTATTGATCATGTTAAATGGAATCAAAGGGAAAATTAATTTACATTCCTGCTGTTTTGAGCTCTGTCTCCTGATATTTCGAAGGGCACTTCATCAGGATTTTGTCTGCTACAAACAGGTCCTGGTCTTTATAAGCACCGATGACCACCACTTGTTCAGCCCTTGAAAAATCCGGGGGAACAGGTTCATTGTAAAAGACCTTTTGTTCAGTGCCTTCATTATCCACCATCAGAAAGTAAAAGGAAGTTTTGTCCTCATTGATTTCAATCCCCTCCACATTTCCGGTTTGCCCTTTTTTGAGTTGTCCCACTACGTGGATGGCTTTGTCCTCACCATTGTTTTTCATGGCTTTGGCATTGGAAAAGCTTTCGTAAGTACTCGCATCTCCGATCATAGACATGATGATGACAATCGCGACAGCTATGATTCCCAATCCTATAATATGTCCCTTTTTCATTTTTGTTTGATTAAATATTTAAACTGCTTCTAAAGCGAAATTTTACAACTTTGCTATCCTTGACAGTATTATTTTACTCTTCTTTCAATAGTTTTTCCAGACGGCTTACTTTCCTGTCCGTATTGATCACATAAACCAATAATCCTGCAAAAACGATCCCGATGATTCCTACCAAAACGTAGATTTTTCCCTCGGAACGCATCACATCCGCCATTTCAACGCTGTTATTTTGGTAATCGTTTTCAGAAATCTCAATTTTTTCCTGTCCAAAAACATTCAGACTGAAAGCCATGAATACTATTAATAACCACTTTTTCATGATACCTGATTGATCAATTTATCTTCTAATTTCCTTTCGATTCTTCTCAGTCTGACCCTGACCGTACTGATCCATGTTCCCATCAGTGTCCAGGCAATAATCGCAGGATAGAATACCATTCGCAGTTTGCTGTCGAGGTCATAGGCATTGAATCCGGGATTGCCGCCGTTGCCCGGATGAAGGCTGTCTGTCAACCTAGGTAATACAAATATCAAAGGTATAAAGGCGGCAAAAGCAAAAATGTTATAAACGGCACCGATTCGGGCTCTTTGATGGACATCGGTAAGGGAATTTCTCAAGATGAGGTAGGCAAAGTACATCAACAGCCCGATGGCAGAAGCGTTTTGCTTGGGATCTCCGCTCCAATAATCGCCCCAAGTGAATTTGGCCCAAAGCATGCCAGTGACAATTCCCAATACCCCAAACAGGATCGCCGCATTGGTGAACTCAAGCGCCATGTCATCATGCCTGAGGTCATTGCTTCGAAGAAATTTGATGCTGTAAACTACTGCCACCATCAACATCAATATCATCCCAAACCACATGGTGACATGGAAATAAAGTGCCCGAATCGTTTCATTGAGGATGGGCAATCTCGGTACGTCAAGAAGAAGTCCTGCTGTAAGGGTAAAGGCCAATAAGACCACAGTCAGTATTTTCCACCAATATGCTCTCATTATAATGGGTTTGATTTTTCAAGCGCAAAAATAAGGCATAAGTTCCTCATTCCTGTGCTTTTTGTGAGATATGTTGGCTTCTAAAGTTAGGTTTCCCGCAAAGACGCTAAGACGCAAAGAAATCACCGGTCAATAATCCAAAAAAGACACTTGGCCACAAAGAAATAGAGAAGAACTCCCACAAAGTCGCTAAGGCGCAAAGAAATAATTAAAATTAAAGAAACTGATATTAAACTATCATTCAGAATTAAAATCCCTTTGCGATTTTGCGGCTTCGCGGGAAAAAGTTACTTTACCAAAGTCTGATGGCCTATAACCTTCTGACTTATTTTTTTCTTTGCGTCTTTATGACTTTGTGGGAATCTTATTGATAATTTCTTTCTTTCCTTTTCCTTAGCGCTTTTGCGCCTTCGCGGGACAGTTCCTAACTCCTCCAAAGATAAGGAAACAGGATATACGCCGTCACAGCCACGATAACATTGATCGCCATAAGCGTTACAATCTTATCCAAGCTCACTGACCAATCCAACCCATCAATGGCATTCTTTGACACCCGGATAGCCATCAGCAAAATAGGGATGATGACCGGAAAACTCAATATCGCCATCAATGTCGCATTGTTGCTCGCCTTGGACGCTATCCCTGATACCATCGTCAGACAGGCCGAAAAACCAACCGCTCCCAATATGAGGTTCAACAAAAACATTCCCTGATCCTGAACGGGATTGCCCAAAATCACGCTGAAAACCAGATATCCCAACAATGCCAAAACAAGCGTGAGGAGTGTATTGTAGATGATTTTGGAAATGATGATGGCTTCGGGAGAAGCAATCATATAATAATATAGTTGTCGGCCCTGATGTTCCTGCACAAAGCTTTTGGCCACGGCATTGACTGCCGAAAACAGGATAATGATCCAATACAGCGCATTCCAGGTCGGAACTCCGATATTGCCCTGCTTTGCTCCTACGCTGAGGTAGGTAATAAAAACCGCAGATACGACGTATAAAAGAATCCCGTTAAGCGCATATTTCTGCCTCCATTCGAGGGTGATTTCTTTTTGGATCAGAACAGCAATTTCTTTGAGCATGCGGCAAAGATAGGGAAATGAGGGGAAGTTGGGAAGGGGGAAGTTGGGATGTTGGGAAGTTGGGAGGTTACGAAGTAGGAAGTTGCCTATTCCTAATTATTTTTCTGTTTCCGCTTTCCGGAAAGTAAAGAAAAAATGGTTGGAGGATTGATAAAAGGCGCAGTGGACAGTGGACTGTCGCCCGTTGACGAGTAGGTCTGCCAAAATGACATTTTAAGCGAATTGGAACAAGCCTTGATAAGGGCATTGTATCAATAATGTAATTCACTAAAACAAAAATAGCTATGCAGGAAAAAGGTACCATCTC
>NZ_CDSBKL010000127.1:0-10283 GCF_977115555.1 Aquiflexum sp. | reverse complement strand
TATTTTAGAAACACAAATCATTCTACCTATAAAAAAAGCCGGCTAGCCGGCTTTTTTTATAGGTAGAAATAGAATCCACCAAAACAGACTGAGAACCCCAATAAGAATCCTCCCAAAATTTCCAAAGGGCTATGGGCATTTAGGTATAGCCTTGATGAACCGATGATACCTGATAGAATGATTACCGAAAGCATAATATTGACAAGATTAGTGCTTGGATTTTTTAAAGCAATAACAATAATGATGGCCAAGAAACCTGAAATCCCAGTCATATGCGCACTTATTTTCCAAAAAAATGAGATACTCGTCAGTAAAATAACACAGATTGATATTGAAACCAAAGCAAGTATAAAAACCGGTTCAATATCAAATTTCAAATAAAACAAATAAGTAGATATTACATAAAAAAGACTGACCATGGAAAATGGAAAAACACGGTCTTCCTTATTGTTTAGATGTATTGAGGTTAAATTCCCAGTCAGCTTCATTGCAAAAATACTCAACGCAGGCATCACAAATGTGGTCAAAAAGACCATCAATACTATCATCCATTGATTATAATACTGAGATGCTGAAACTTCGGGAACACCAAAGAGCAAAAACAGAAAAATCAGTGTTGGGATTAATAGTGGCTGAAAAAGGTACGAAACCAAAAAAGCAAATTTCTGTGCCACTTATAATTCCTTTCTAAGTCTAGCAACAGGGATTTGCAATTGCTCTCTATATTTAGCAACTGTCCTTCTTGCAATGTTATAACCTTTGTCATTCAGAATTTTGACCAGCTTATCATCTGAAAGCGGCCTTTTTTTACTCTCTCCATCCACCATAGTCTGCAAGACACTTTTTACCTCTTTATTGCTCACATCCTCACCAGAATCAGTTGCAATGCCTTCTGAGAAAAAATATTTCAAAGGAAAAATCCCCACTTCTGTCTGTATTGACTTACTGTTTGCCACACGGGAAACTGTGGAAATATCCATCTCTATTTTATCAGCAATATCCTTTAAGATCATGGGCTTCAACTTTGTCTCCTCTCCATCTACAAAAAATTCTTCCTGGTAATCCAAAATAGCCTGCATGGTTTTAAGCAATGTTTGTTGTCTTTGCTTAATGGCATCAATGAACCATTTGGCAGCATCCAGTTTTTGCTTTACAAATGTGACTGTGTCTTTTAGTTTTTTATCCTTTTTATCACTCTTGTCATAAGCATCAAACATCTCTGAATAAGACCTGCTGACCCGAAGTTCAGGTGCATTTTTTGAATTTAGGGATATTTCAAATTTGCCGTTAACATTGGTCAGTATAAAATCAGGGATAATATATTGGGTCTTAACAAGCCCATCAGATGTCCCGCCTGGCTTGGGATTGAGCCTGGTAATCATGTTGACGGCTTCTTTGATATCCTCATCGTTCAAATCAAGCTTTTTCTGGATTTTGGTATAATGCTTTTTTGTAAATTCTTCAAAACATTCGCTGATGATTTTAATGGAATTTTGGACAACAGGATCGTCGGGATGCTCTTTTCTTTCCAGCTGGATCAAAAGACATTCCTGAAGATTCCTTGCTGCTATACCTGCAGGATCAAAATTTTGAATTTTTCTCAAAATTTCTTCAATTTCATCCAGGTCAGTTTCAATATTCTGGCTGAAAGCCAAATCATTGATAATCGCTTCCAAGTCCCTCCTTATATATCCATCATTTTCAATACTTCCGATCAATTGCCTTCCTATCAGCTTCTGTCTTTCATTTAACTTTAAAAATCCCAATTGTGTAATCAGCTGCTCATGCAAGGAAGATCCACCTGATATGGGTATCTCTCTGTCATCTTCATCAGGAGAGTAATTGCCATCACCCTGCATTTTGTATCCACTATAATCATCGCTTAGATAATCATCGATATTTACATCTTTGTCTTCGAAACCTGCATCATCCTCATAGCTATCCTCATAGTCATTATCTTCTGATTCACTGCTATCCTCTTCTTTTCCCTCCTCCAAAGCCGGGTTGATTTCGAGTTCTTCCTCCACACGGGATTCCAATTCTGCTGTCGGAACCTGCAGCAGCTTGATAAATTGAATCTGCTGTGGGGAAAGTTTCTGTGAAAGTAGCTGGCTTAAATGTACTTTTTGCATACTCTAATATATTTCAAAAGAATTAAGAATGAAGCTAAACAAAAACGGTTTTCTTTTACCTTCATTATTTCAAATTTAGGAAATAAGAACAAATTATTGATAAAAAGCTTATTTAATCGTTTTTTTGCATTCCCTTTAACTATCCATCATTTGCGGATATTATTTTAACAAAATCAATTTCCACTTTCTATGTCTTTCAATAAAAGAATCAAAATAAAAAAACTTCTTGAAAATGACCTTATCGGTCAGGAAGCGGTCCTTATGGGCTGGGTGAGAACCAAGAGAAGTAATAAAAACGTAACATTCATCTCCATCAATGACGGCTCCACTATCAGTAATTACCAAGTGGTGGCAGATCCAGCATTCATCAGTGAGGAAATCCTTAAAAAAGTAACTACCGGAGCCTGTATAAAAATAATAGGGAAAATAGTGGCTTCGCAGGGAGCGGGACAGCAGGCTGAGTTGGCAGCTTCCTCCATTGAAATCCTCGGAGAGGCAGATGCTGAGACATATCCTTTGCAGCCAAAGAAACATTCGTTGGAATTTCTAAGGGAAATTGCACACCTTAGGATCCGCACCAATACATTTGGAGCAGTTTTCAGGGTGAGACATGCTTTGGCTTTTGCAGTCCATAAGTATTTCAATGACAAGGGATTCTTTTATATCCATACCCCGATAATCACTTCTTCAGATGCAGAAGGGGCCGGAGAGACATTTAAGGTGACGATTTTAGATATGAAAAATCCTCCTTTGAATGAGGAAGGAAAGATCAATTTTAAGGAAGATTTCTTTGAAAAGGAAACAAATTTGACGGTATCCGGACAGCTAGAAGGTGAGCTTGCCGCCATGGGTTTGGCTGAGATCTATACTTTTGGCCCTACATTCAGGGCTGAAAATTCCAATACTGCAAGACACCTGGCGGAATTTTGGATGATCGAACCGGAGATGGCATTCTATGATGCTGAGGACAATCAGGATTTGGCAGAAGATTTCTTGAAATACGTGATTTCTTATGCTTTGGAAAACTGCAAAGATGACCTTGAGTTTTTGGACAAAAGAGCAGCAGAAGAAGAAAATACCAAAAAAGCCGATCAAAGAAGTGAAATGGGTCTTCTTGACAGACTCAGGTTTGTCGTAGAAAATGATTTTCAAAGAATCACCTATACCGAAGCCATTGATATCCTCAGAAATTCAAACCATAACAAAAAGAAAAAATTTCAATATTTGGTAGAATCATGGGGTGTTGACCTTCAGTCGGAGCATGAAAGATACCTTGTTGAAAAGCATTTCAACAAACCTGTAATCTTGACAGACTATCCGAAAGACATCAAGGCATTCTACATGAGACAAAATGATGATGGCAAAACTGTGGCTGCCATGGATATTTTATTCCCTGGCATAGGAGAGATTGTCGGAGGTTCCCAAAGAGAGGAAAGGCTGGATAACTTGACAAGAAGGATGGAAGAGATGAATATCCCTACTGAAGAAATGTGGTGGTACCTAGATACAAGGAGGTTCGGATCTACACCTCATGCCGGCTTTGGTCTTGGTTTTGAAAGGTTGGTGCTCTTTGTGAGCGGTATGGGAAATATTAGAGATGTCATTGCCTTCCCAAGAACTCCCGGACACGCTGAATTCTAATTGAAAAACATTTACAATCAATAAGCCCCCATTAAGTCAGTTACTTTTTGGGGGCTTTTCTATACATTTCTTTTGATTTCCAATTCAATAGAATCTCCAAGATCTACTTTAGGTTCATCGGTATCTATCACTTTGATTCTTCTTGCCAAAGGAATACATAAAAGGCTAAAAAAGATGGCAAAATATCCTACAATATTATAATTGACTAATTGGCCATTTACACCTTCCATCAAAATCAACCCTGCAACAAATGATGCAATACCTGCTGCCAATTGCTGTACAGCAGAGTTGAAACTTAGAAAACTACCTCTGTTTTCGGGCTTTGCGGTGCCTGTAATCATGGCAGCTGCCGGAACCATTCTTCCATTGGAAGTAACAAAAAACAAGGTAGAAATCATCAAAACAAAAGGAATGGGTGTCTGTCCCAAATGCGTAATCAACCCAATCGGGATGATATTCAAAGTCATGAAAACAGTAAATACCTTAATCTTCCCATATTTATCTGTCAATTTTCCTACCCAAGGAGAAGTAAAAATTGTAAACAGCCCTCCGGCCATATAGATATAGGTAAGTTGGATTTCGGAAAATCCAACATTAGCGACCATATATGGACTCAAAAAGGGGATAATCATAAACTGTCCAAACATCATCATGATAGTAAGAGAAATTGCTCTCATCTGATTACTGTTACCTGTCACTCTTCTGATAACTTGTATCGGGGTCGGTTTTATTTGTTGGCTATTAAGATGGGCTGTGATAGTAGGTATGAATTTGAATATCAAACTCAATATGACCAAAGAAAGACCTGTAAGAAAAATGAAAGGAGCATGCCAATTGGAAATACTGGCTATATACAAACCAAAAGGAACACCAACAACTGAGGCAACAGAAAATCCTGCCATGACTAGACCCATGGCTTTTCCCCTGCGTGAATCAGGAATAACATCCCCGATTATTGCCATGATCAAAGCTGAAGTAAGGCCCCCAAAAACCCCTGAAATAATACGGGAAATCAACAAGATAGTATAATTCGGAGAAAGCGCACATGCTATTGTCCCAAGAAGAAACCCTGAAAATACCCATAAAAGAATAGTCCTTCTGTCATATTTATCCAAAATAAAAGCTCCTAGAAAGCTACTAATCCCTGCGCTGAATGTATATGAAGAAACAAGTAAACCAAATTCTCTTGGTGTAATTTCAAAAATCCTCATCAACTGTGGCCCCAAAGGCATCAAGATCATGAAATCCACAATATGGGTAAAATTGATGGCCGCAAGGGTCCAAAGAATCAGTTTTTCTTTATTCATGAGATTGAAAAGACTTTTTATGCAACCAAAGCATATTTATTAAAGTTCTTAATTCTAAGAAAAAAAAATCAATCAATCCCAAGCTCTAAAAATGTTCTTGGAATGGAATCAATGATATCTGAAGCAATCAATCCTTTTCTTTTATCCATAGAAGCCAAGTCACCTGCCAAACCATGGTGGAAGACTCCACAAATCGCAGCATCTAATGGCTTGTAGCCCTGACCAAGAAATGAAGTAAGCATTCCTGTCAGCACATCCCCTGCTCCTGCTGTTGCCATATATTTATTTCCGGAAGAATTAAAATACTGAGAACCATCAGGACAAGAAATTGAAGTGAACGCTCCTTTCAAAACCAAGTAAACTCCAAATTTTGAGGAAAAATCCAGAGCCTTTTGAAGCCTTTCAATGTGATTTTGACATGGACCTACAAGCCTTTCAAATTCTTTGAGATGTGGCGTCAAAATACTTTTCTGTGGTAAAAACTCAAGCAAATTCTTATTCCTAGAAAGCAGATTCAATCCATCAGCATCTACAACTATGGGAAATTTAAAGGAGGTAAGGATCATTCTGAAATCATCGGGTTCAATATCCGTTCCCCAACCCGGTCCTATACCGACTGCATCGAAATCACCAAGGTGCTCGATTACCTGATCATTTGCAACCATCACCTCCGGAGCTCCAATCTGCAAAATCAATCTCTCTTCCGTCGGAGCCTGCACATGAACCAATCCACTCCCGCACCGCATGGCAGCCCTAGCACTAAGCAATATCGCACCCATTTTCCCTTTGCTCCCTCCTACTAAAAGAATCCTTCCAAAATCTCCTTTGTGACTGAATCCATTGAAATGCCTGTGTAAATGTGGAATATCCTGCTTTTGAACAAAATGTCTCTTTTGACCAAAAGATTCTAAAAAAGAGGAAGGAATTCCTATGTCAAGAACTTCAATTTTGCCAGTAAAATCAGCATGCTCGGGAAGCAAAAGTCCTAATTTGGGAAATTGAAAGGTACAAGTAAAATCAGCTTTGAATGCAGTACCCACTAAAATACCATCAGACGGTACGCCTGAAGGCATATCTATTGAAATTTTTTCGGAATTACACTGATTAAGGGAATTAATTGTTTCGAGGAATTTACCTGAAAGCGGTCTATTTACCCCAACTCCAAAAATCGCATCAATGCAAATGTTACCATGAACTTGATTGAAATCAAAATCTCTATAACCAAGAACTCTTACTCCGATTGGAAGCTTTTTGAAATTGATTTGATAATCTTGGCTACAATTTACTGAATCCTCAAAAATTAAAACTGTCACACCAAAGCCTTCCATTTCTAACAACCTAGCTATGGCCAACCCATCTCCCCCATTGTTACCAGGACCACAAAAAACAAAAATCTTTTTGTTTTCATTTTCAAAGCCAATCTTAAACCAGTTACAGAAAGAAATTGCAGCCCTTTCCATCAAATCCCAAGAGGATATTCCTTCTGATTTGACAAAAGCCTTATCCAACTCAGAGACCCTATTTCCAGAAATAATATCAAGCATCTTTTATTTCGACAATGTTTTGAAAATCCTCTTTTGGAATCCTTAAAAGAAGCAAAAATCCAAGACCCACAAAGAAAAACAAACCAAGGGCCAATGAACTGTTCCTCATATTTCCGGTAATCTGTTCGATTATTCCATAAGAAAAAGTACCCAATACTATCGCAATTTTTTCAGTCACATCATAGAAGCTAAAAAAGGAAGCATGCTGGGTTGTGTCTTTGGGGATTAATTTGGAATACGTAGACCGGGAAAGGGACTGTATCCCTCCCATCACCATACCTACAACAAATGCCAAAGCATAAAATTGGTATTCATTGACCACATAGTATGCAGCTCCACATATCAAGACCCAAATAAAAACCATGATCACAAGTGAAATTTTATTCCCCAAAGCTTTGGACAAATAGGCAAATAAATAACTACCCCCAATGGCCACGATTTGAATGATCAAAATAGTGATTATTAATTTATCACCGGGAAGACCCAACTCCTTATCTCCAAAAGTAGCAGCAAGGTACATGACAGTCTGAACACCCATGCTATAAAAAAAGAAGGCAGCCAAAAACCTTTGCATCACTTTTGTTTTTTTGACTATCTGAAAAATCCTATTTATTTCCTGATAACCCTGAAGAAGTAACCCTTTTTTGACTTTTTTATGGTAAGGATTATCAGGCAAATATTTAAATGGAATTTGCGCGAAACCTGCCCACCAAAATCCTGTAATTAAAAATGACCATCTGGCAGCCTGTCCTCCATCTGACAATCCAAATGTTTCGGGAGCTTGAATCATAAATAAATTCAAAACCAACAAGATAACACTCCCAATATATCCAAGCGCAAAACCTCTTGCACTCAAAAAGTCAAATTCATCCTCAGTTGCAATTTCGGGTAAAAAAGCATTATAGAATACTATGCTCCCGGCATAACCAATACTTGCCAAAACGGCACAGATTATTCCATATTCCAAATTGTCCCCATCAAAAAAGAACAATCCCAAACATGCCAGCGAACCCAAATAGGCAAATACTTTCATAAAGAATAATTTCTTTCCTCCATAATCAGCCATTCCTGAAAGCAAAGGAGAGATCAAAGCGATTACTAAAAAAGAAAATGAGATCGAATAGGAGTACAATACTGTATTAACGATTTTGAACCCAAAAAATGAAACCACGTCCCCATATTCCTCGGATTTGGTCACTCCATTGAAATAAACAGGAAAGATAGTAGAGGTAATCACCAAGCTATATACAGAATTGGCCCAGTCATACATTGCCCAAGCATTCTGAACTTTCTTCTTTTGACCTATTTTCAAAACATTCATTTAATCTAAAGTAAAAAAGCTATCCCTATGGGATAGCTTTATGATTTGAAATCTGAATTTGATTAATTCTGAACCTTTCCGGTGGATGCGTATAACAATTTACGTGCATCTGCTTCCCTCAATTCAAATTGAATATCTGAAATCGGTCCCATTTTTACGTCCCTATCAGCTTTCATTGAAATGGTTATTTGATCCCTTTCTGCCTCAGATAATTTATCTTTTTCTTGATTTACCCAAAGGATGATATCCTTTGTATTGATCAACACATCATTGGCTTGAACTCTAGGTTCAGTACCATATAGATTGGAGTTTTTTGGTTTTCCAACAAAAAGATAGGAGATCAATGTCTTTTTTTCCAATTTCTGAAGCTGAGTAGCCTGAGGAAGTTTTTGTTCCACCAAGATGTCTTGCTCTCTCAACACGGTAGTAACCATGAAGAAAAACAAAAGCATGAAGATGATATCAGGTAGTGCTGAGGTCGGGATGTTTTCCGAAGTCTTGGTTTTTTTCTTAAACTTTGCCATATCAATTACCTCCTATTTTATCTGGTTCAGCAATGGAAATAGCCATTGGAATTCCTTCTTTACCTTTGTCAATCAATGCTTTTTCAGCAGGATTTTTTCCTGTCAATGCTCTGTATTGATCAGCCGTTAAACCTACCCTTTCGGCATAAATTTCAAAATAAGCTCTCTTTACTTGATCAAGAACCTCTAGGTAAGTTTCATAACTCGTTCCCCTATTCGTTTTGATTGAAACTACAGCTCCTCCGTTCATTGGATGATCGGAAGAATTCCCATCTCTATTGGCTCTCGCTTTCAAAGATTGTGGAAGGCTATTGAATAAAGCAACAGCTTCCTCATCAGGAGCACCAAAATTCAAAAGAAAATCCTTTATATCCTCAGATAGCAAATCTGTATTTTCGACATACTCATCTTCAATAAGAAGCTGATCATTTGCATTGATCAAGATATTGTAGATATTTCTTTTATTCAAATCAATTTCCGGTGGCGGTTGATTTGGATCTTGTTTAGGAGGAAGGAGGTTTTGAATACCTTTATCAGAGGCAATGGTTGTGGTGACCAAGAAGAAGATAAGCAACAGAAAAGCAATATCCGCCATGGATCCTGCATTGACCTCTTGAGATGTTCTGCTTTTACCTTTTGCCATTATTTTATTGCTTTAGAGATTTCAGTAACTACTATACCTGCCAATGCAACAATTGTCATTACATAAGTCATAATAAGAGAACCTCCTACAAATTTGGACATGCCTTCAGTGAGATTAAAAGGCTCTTTCGCAAACTTAGGTAGGACTTCTCCGTCGGAAATGGAATAGGCAATAAAGAATAATACTGCCAATGCCACTATTGCTAGTGCTGATTTTAGCAAACTTTTAGGATCATCAAATGATTTTATCAATGGCATTACCACCGCTAAAATAATTCCTATAATCACTAAAACATCAGCTACGTAAAGGAAAATGTCTATAGAATCCATATCTAGTTTTTCTTTAGTTAACGTGAAGAATCAATTGAGCACATGCCCAATCAAAATTATTTTGACAATTTATGCTTCACTAGGATATCTACCAAAGAGATAGAAGCATCCTCCATATCATTCACCAAAGAATCGATTTTGGAAACCAAGTAGTTGTAAAACAATTGAAGAATAATCGCAACGATCAAACCTGCTACTGTTGTCAAAAGGGCGATTTTAATACCACCGGCAACAAGAGAAGGAGAGATATCACCGGCTGCTTCGATCGCATCAAATGCACCGATCATACCGATAACTGTACCCATGAAGCCCAACATTGGAGCAAGAGAAATGAATAGAGATATCCATACCAAGCCTTTTTCCAATCTGCCCATTTCGACAGAACCATATGCAATAATTGATTTTTCAACCATTTCGATACCTTCAGTGTATCTCATCAAACCTTGAGTAAAGATAGATGCAACAGGACCTTTAGTACTTTTGGTAACATCCTTGGCTGCTTCAATTCCGCCTTGCTCCAAAGCTGCTTCTACTTTTGACAATAATTTCTTTGTGTTTGTGGTAGAAAGGTTCAATGTAACGATTCTCTCAAGTGCAACAGCAAGACCTAAAATCAAACAGATCAATACTGGAGACATGTAAGTTGGATCACCTTCGATGAACTTTTCTTTGATAATTTGGTGGAACCCTTTTTCTTCACCCATAACCTCGTCATCGACGATTGCAGGTTCTGTAGGAGCTGCTTCCACAACTTCAGTTGTTTCAACTGCGGCAGAGTCTTGTGCGTCTGCGTCTTGAGCTTTCGTAGTTACCGGAAACATCAAGATTCCGGAAAGCATGAA
>NZ_CDSBKL010000126.1:0-10367 GCF_977115555.1 Aquiflexum sp. | reverse complement strand
GTGCTTTAATTTGAAAATGAATCTATTGTCCGACGGTTTTGAACCGTCTGACAATTAATAAAAAGAAAGCAGTCTGACGGTTTTTCATCGGACTGTTTTCAATTATATTTTTCCAATACAGAATGCTAAGAATGACAGCAAACCTTAGAAATTTGAGATTCTTCGCTACACTCAGAATGACGGCTCACCAACTCCACAACCCGATAACCTGACAACGCTAAGCAGACAACCATTACAATCAAAAACCAAATTGCCTTTAACCACTTTTTCACTTCCCCAAAACCACTCCGTAAATCTCCTCCAAGATCTTTTCCGCATCTTTATGAGTGGGACTGTCTGTAACGGTGCCTAGGTTGATACCAAAAAACATGTAAATCCCTTTTTCTGGAAAGAAATAAAGTTGGCTGCCTGAACCCAAACCTCCGCCGCTATGTCCTATGGCAGGTTCTCTCATGAAAGTTGTGTAATCCAGTCCCAAGCCGTATTGAGGATCGCCATTTTTGTCCAAAACCCATTCTTTCATCATTTCCAAACTTTCAGATGAAACCAATTTTCCCTCCATCAAACCTTTGAGAAATAGGATAGCCTCCTCTGCTGTAGTGATGATGCCATCGTCTCCAACCATAGAAGCTACATTGGTATTTTGTAAAACAGATGCATTCTCGACAATTCCATTGCTGTACCTGTCCCAATATCCATTGACCAATCTGTCACCATAGCTTTCACCCTGCTTTATTTTGTAAAAAGTGTTTTTAAATCCCAACCTTTCAAAAATATTCTCTTCCATATATTTCCCGTGGTTTCCTGTGATTTGGTCTGCAATCAAAGCCAATAGGACATAATTTGTATTCCTGTATGAATACCTGCTACCGGGTTCAAAATCCAATTCTTTTCCTTCGATGTAGCTGATGTATTCTTTTGGCTGAAAAATACGGGTTGGATTTTGGAGCAACCTTGTCACATAGGTGGGGTGGTAGTTGTATTCCGGAAGGCCTGAGGTATGATTGAGGAGCATTTTTACGGTGACTTCATCTGCACCGACCAACATCGATGTAATTTCCGAAGGCAGGTATTCAGTGATGTTAGAATTGATGTCTATTTTCCCCTCTTCCGCCAATTGCATGATGACTACCGCCATATAGGATTTTGCTATACTTTGGGTGTACACTAGGTGACAGGCTTGAATTGGGATTTGCCCTTCGATTTTTGCGTAGCCACTTGACAGCGTCCAGAGATTTCCTTTTTCGAAAATGGCCCCTACCACGCCTGGAACCCCGGCAAGTGTGAGTTTATCCAATACTTTCTGTAATGCTTCCGCTTTGATATTTTGGCTTTTTTCGGCGGATTCTTCACATTTGGAAACATTGAAATTCTGACCGTAAACCGAAAAGGTTGCCAAAAATAACCCTAAAGCAATAAGGATAACTGTATTTCTTTTCATGGCTTAATCTTGGATAATGTCTGGGTATACCGGATGGATTCTTGCTCCGGTCTGTACAAAAGTCATAGGAACTATAGGTATGCTTTTGTTATAATTTTTCAAAAACATCACTTGATACCCGACAAATGGGGATACAAAGGTTCCATTTTGGTAGTTGTGATAACCAATCGAAATGCCCACAGGAATCGCCAACATTCCTTTCCCTTGTTTTTGGACAGGTTTCCATGATCCGTCCTTTTGGATAAAAGACTCCGTTGGCCTGAAAGCGATGTGGTATCCTACTCCGGCTTTGATTTCTGTAAAGGAATTTGAAACCAAATATGGCCGCCAAGCTACCTGTGAAGAAAACAACAATCCGCTTCCCATGGCTTTGTTTCTAAACCAGGTGATGTCAAATTTCTGAACCCAGTCATGGTAAGAACTGTGGCTGACCTCGGTACCGATACCAATACCAACGTTTTTAAAATTGGATTTGAAGTCTTTGAACGGCATGGCAAATGCCTGAAACTGAATCGTGATGACAATCGGAAAATTCCGATAATCTTTGGCTTTGTCGCCTTGGGCAATTCCCTTAAACGGAAGCCAAAACAGGCATAGACTAGCCAGTAAAAATCGTGTATTCATGTCTGTTGAATTTTTTTCAAAACTATGGTGTATAGCGATTAAAGCCTTGAAATTTCCCGATTCAAATGCTGAAATGTAGGTTTTTTTGCCTCGAACTGTCATTCCTGCGGCAAAAACCAACGCTTAAATGCAGGTGCTTTGGTGCGGCTGACAGTGAGTTCTTCGGGTGATTTTATGGCAGTTTTGAGCTGTACTAATAATTTTCCATTTTCCAGCCTTTTAAATCCCGTCACGATTAGCCTGCTGACGATGTATTGTCTGTTGACCCTGAAAAAATCAAGCGGTGAAAGCTTCTGTTCTATTTTGTCCAAAGAAAGATCCAAAAGATAATTTTTTCCTGAATTGGAAATCAGTTGGACATAATCCTCTTCTACAAAAAACAAGGCGATATCCGAATACCTGACAAGCAAAAGTTGATTGCCGGTACGGACTGGGAATCCATCCAATTCGGGTTTTAAGCTTTGTTTTTCATTTTCTGAATCTTCCCATTGCCTATAGAAAAACATTCCGATATAAAAGCCATTGATGACAAAAAACCAGATGCTGATGATTACCAAGTCTTTGGTGTAAAAGTGAATTGGAGCAGGCTCGCCTTTGAAGAGGATACTCAGTAACTCAGTACTAAGTGCCAAAAAAACCAAACCCGCCACCATTGTAAGTACTACCTGAATGGAGATTCTTTTCAGGAAAAGGGGTTGGAAAGGGATTTTGGTATCAAGATAGAAGATAATCCACCTAACCAAAAGCCAGGCAGCATAACCTTGAAATGTATCAATAGAAAACCTAAATAACAGGAAACTGTCAAACTGAATATTGGAGTAGGTGAGGTAATAGTTGAATGCGCTGATAAAAGGAATGGCTATCAGAAAAACCCAAAGATCAGGATGGTAAAAATTGCGCCTTGAAAGTCGGGTGGGTTGGGTCATGGAAAAGTTGATTTTGAATTATGAGAATGGACATATAAATTCCCTTTCAAAAATATCCAAAATCCATGCGCCTATTTTACTTTCTTGCAGTTTTTCTTTATGCAACTCCTATTTCCTTTGCCCAAGAACAAACCCTGCAACAGGTTTTGGAAAAGGAAACAGCAGGCTTTCATGGTGACCTGGGACTATATGTACTCCATTTAAAAACCGGAGAGGAAGCTGCTATCAATGCGGATACCATTTTCCCGACGGCAAGTATTGTCAAAGTACCGATTTTGGTAGGCGTGATGGATAAGATTGAAAAAGGTGAACTCGAATACCATCAGAAATTGGTCTATCGGGATTCGATCAAATATGGCGGTTCAGGCCTGATGCAATTTTTTAAGGACAGTACAGAAACAGAATTGAGTGTGTTGATGTCGCTTATGATTTCTCACAGTGACAATACCACCTCACTTTGGTGTCAGGCTTTGGCAGGCGGAGGCGAGCGGATCAACCAAATCATGGAAAGCATCGGACTGGAACATACCCGTGTCAATTCCCGGACTCCGGGAAGGGAAGAGGACTGGAAAAAATACGGTTGGGGGCAGACCACCCCAAGAGAAATGGCTAATCTCCTTGTCCAAATCCGTCAGGGCAAAGTCATCAGTCCTGCTGCTTCGGAAAGGATGTATAGGTTGATGACAAAAATTTATTACGATGAATATGCGCTCTCGGCGATTCCTCCGCAAATTCAGACCGCTTCCAAGCAGGGGATGGTCAATGCCTCCCGTTCCGAATTGGTGATGGTCAATGCTCCGAAAGGAGATTATGTCTTTTATATCGCCACCAAAAACAATGAAGACCAAAGATGGGAGGATGACAACGAAGCGCAGTTGCTCCAAATAAGGATTTCGAAGGTTTTGTGGGAATGGTTTGAAAACTGATTTTTGATGGTAATTCTTTCACTTTTGACAGAATGCGAAAATTTTGTTTTTTTATCTTTACTAACCTCAGGAATGAAAACCATTTTTACAGTTTTCTTTCAAGGGATGTCATTGATTGAGGGAATTAAAAAGACATGTTTATTTTGTATTTGATTAAAGTAGGGAAAACCCTTAAATATTTCAGTAAATTGAAAATGTAAGAAATAGATTTACATCTAGATATCATTCACTAAAATTGGATAAAATGGAATTTAAATTCTCAGGTGCTTGGAAAAAAATGATGGATAGGTTGGTTTCCTGGATCAATGATTTAATAGTGAGTTTACCAAATATCATTATTGCATTTTTGGTTTTTGTGATAGTAATTTATTTGTCCAAATACCTTAGCCGGATTATTCTCAGGGTGCTTAAAAACAGCAGCCTTCAGGTTTCAATGAAGCACCTGATTTCAAAATTAGTATCTGTTTTGGTGGTACTTTTTGGCATGTTTCTGATTTTGGGGATTTTGGATCTAAATAAAACCTTGAATACCATTTTAGCAGGAGCAGGTGTTGCAGGTTTGGCAATTGGCTTGGCGCTTCAGGGGGCACTTTCCAATACCTATTCCGGAATTGTGTTGTCTTATATCGATCAAATAAAATTTGGAGATTGGATACAAAGCAATGACTACGAAGGAGAGGTGGTGGATATCAACCTTAGGACGGTGACCATTAAACAGCCGGATAATAATTTGGTATACCTTCCCAATAAATTGGTTTTGGAAAATCCTATCCGGAATTTTTCAACGACTCCAAGAACAAGGGTCATCGTTGATTGTGGTGTAGCTTATTCCTCTAATCTTGAACTTGTAAAAAAGTTAGTAAAGCAAACTATATCTCAAGCATTTAGTGAATTTAATTCTGAGGAGGAGGTGATCTTTTTCTACAAAGAATTTGGAGATAGTTCTATTGATTTTCAAACAAGGTTTTGGATTGATGGAAAATCTCCATTGCAGGTTGCCATGGCAAAATCAGTGGCTATTATTGCCATCAAAGCTGTTTTTGATCAAAATAACATCAACATTCCTTTCCCAATCCGTACACTGGATTTTCCGGAAACATATTTCAAGAAAAACAGGGAAATTTAAAAATGGCGCTGAGGTTAGTTTTTAAGGTTCAATTCTTTCCTCAAAAACTCATCTTCGACCTTATTTTTGGTCCAATAGTCCACGATTTTAAGACCTTTTCGTGTGGCTTTACTGATTTCTTTGGTGCCATCGGATTTGGTTTGGATTTCTTCCCAAGCCATGATTTGATAGGGGAATACCTTTTCGAAGTCAATTTTTAACATCCTGCTTCCCGATGCATAGGTCAATTCCATTTGGCTTCTGTTGTCGCTGATGTCAAGTACCCGGATAAATGCCTCCTCTGTTTTGAATTCCTGATGGGTAAACCTTTGATAAAAAAGGGAAGGCATCATCTGCACACTACCTGTTGGGATTTGCTTGGGATCGATGCGGATCAGATTCCAAAGGTCATCTTCTGCCATTCCGCTGAAAGTAAATGTGTCATCACCTTCTTTTTCGAAGTAGGAAAAAATCTTTCCGCTGTAGCTGTCACTGCTTTTGAGATTGAGCTGGGTGAAGGTATGGCCACACCATTCCTGTGAGGATGCAGTAAATTTCAATCCCTGACTTTGCTCTTTGGTCGGGGTGAAAGCCGACAACATCATGTGGTAGGGATAGATGCCTGTCACAAAATCTCTTGTCTGGTTCATTTTCAGCACCGAGATTTTATCTGAGGAGCTTGCTTCAGGATTGTCTAATTTGACCTGCTTTTTTCTAGAAAAGTCCTCTGTTACAAATATCAGCACGGCTTCTCCTCCCCTTGCTTCTCCATACCGGTATTGCGTCAGGTCAAAACTGCTGATTTCTGCTTTTCCTTGAAACCAATACTTTCCCCAACGATCAAAATCGATGTCCTGGCGCTGGGGCTTGGAACAGGAAACAACAAAAATCAAAGATAGAAGAAAGAGAATGGACTGATTTTTCATGGCATTTGAATTTGGTCACTGAATTCCTAAAAATAACCAATCATAATGATGTTTTGGCTATTTCAATTGTTTATCTCCCTCAAGAGAAAATTCAGGCTTCAGAGTTCAGGTTGCCTGCGTCCACTAGTTCGGTTGTCCTGAATTCATTCAGTCATGATCCATCGGCCGGGTTCAGTTCATCGCTTCCTAAATTGATTACATAGCTATCCTGGAAATTCACATCTTCTCCACTAAAGTTAAAGGATTACAGTACGAAAGAAATAAATGATATCGTTTTGAAAGGACATATGTATTTTTAATCAGGAATATTGTAATACGCCTTTACTGCTTTGTAATCTTTTACATTGACAGGGGCCATCCTGCCTGATGGAGTCCCACCTGGGATGATCACGTACCTGAAACTAGTATCTCCGCCTATTGGGCTTGGTGAGGTATTGTCCTCGTTGGAGATCGCAATTTGAATTTTGTTTAACTGAAGGTAGTGGATCAATCTTTGGTTTTTGGTTTGTGTAATGGGTTGTGAAACAGGAAGAGGCTGAACCATATCCGGGAAGAAGTCAAATTTGACATAAACCATAACGGTTCCTTGGTTGATAATTTGTGGGGTTATCCTGATTTCGTCGATGGTATATATTTTTCGGATTTGAGTTAGAAAAAGGGTGTTTCCACTCCATCCGGATTCATCAAAGGGAATCCAATCAGAATAGATCACATTGGCAGTGCCGGTTTCTCCTTGGGGTCCTTGATCTCCCTGCTCGCCTTGTTCCCCTTGCGGTCCTTGTTCCCCTTGATCCCCTTGTGGACCCTGAGGCCCTGTCGGGCCTTGCGGTCCAGTCGGGCCAACTGGTCCTTGAGGTCCTGTCGGACCCTGTTCACCCTGAGGTCCTTGTGGCCCTGCTTCCCCTTGAATCCCCTGAGGTCCTTGTGGTCCTGCTTCTCCTTGAACCCCCTGAGGCCCTTGGGGTCCTTGTGGTCCTGCTTCGCCTTGAATCCCCTGAGGCCCTTGGGGTCCTGTTACTCCAGGATCACCTTTTGGCCCCTGAGGCCCAGTTTCTCCTATTGGTCCACTCGGCCCTGTAGCACCGATTGGTCCCCGAGGCCCGGTTGGTCCTTGTGGTCCTTGTGGTCCTGCAGGTCCTTGTGGCCCCTGCGGTCCTGCAGGTCCTGTGATGCCTTGAAGTCCCTGTTCACCTTGAGGGCCAACTTCACCTTGGACACCTTGCTCACCTTGTGGCCCTTGTTCTCCCTGAGGTCCTTGTTCTCCCTGAGGCCCGGTTTCTCCAACAGGACCCTGTTCACCAGGATCTCCCTTATCCCCTTTTACACCCTGAATTCCCTGCGGTCCCATTATGGGCGGTTCATCTTTCATACAGCTAAAAACTGTTCCAATGATCCATAAATAAAAGAAAAACTTGAATACCGATCTCATGATTGTGTTATTTTGGTTGAGGTTAATTGGAAATGGATTAGAATTGACAAGCACAAACAATGTTTGGCATGGGGCACTTTAATTTTAAAAGACATTTTTCGCGAGGCTAATGCGATTTGTCCACCTTTTTATTTTATATGACCGGTTAACTTGAAAAGGTTATCCCACATTTGCTTTTGGGACTTATCACCTTAACCATTATATATTTTGTTGCAATAAAAATTTATAAACTTCAATTAATGTAAGATATCAAATAAAAAATTCAAATGGAAATGGATGGAAAAATGGGTTTTTTCAGAATTGTTTTGATTTTTTCAGAAAAAATGGTGGAAAAGCAAGGAAAAGTCATTCAAATTCCAAATTCCTTCCTTAGAAACTTTGGAAATTTTCAATTCAAAAAAACACAAAAAATAAAATGTTTGTATTTCAAATCAATGTCCTAAGAACAAATAATAAAGGACATTTGTCTGCAACCAAAATGATGAGAAATAAACAAATTACGTCACTCCGGACAATCGGTATTTTTGCTCCTTATTAATTAACTATTTGCAGGAGTTTAAAAATTAAAGCCTGCCTTGATGCTGAAAGTTAATTTCCTATTTCCACCAACCGACTCACCATAATCCCTGATTGGGATTTGTTTCCCATGAGGTAGTCACTCAGAGGCTTTTCGGAAATCTCTACCTTTTTGGAATTGGAACTCGCATGGAGTAAATGTATCCGACCATCTTTCTCGATCGCAAATCCAACATGGACAATATCCAAGTTTGTCATCGAAGTAGTGATCGCGATCAAATCTCCGGACTTGATTTTGCCTTCGTGAGCCCTTATTTCAGTCTTTGGCAAATAGTAATACTTCCGTGATTTTATTTCGGATTCTGTTTCTTTTAGCTGATTGATATATTCCGGATTGGACAGCTGTGGATAAAATTTCGGGTTGGAAGTCATAAAGGATGGGTTGTTTTCGTACACAGTTCCTCCTATTTCTTTGCTGATATCCCTCAAAATTCCTTTCTCCTGATTCTGATAAATCCAGTCTGAAAAATAATGCAACCTCGAAGGATAGCCGTGATTGATTCCTTCCCGGTACCTTAATTTTTCCAATTCCTGCCCATAGGCTTCAAAATTCAAGTTTCCTTCTTTGGCTATTCTAGCCAAAGTCACCACAGTTTCCAGGAATGTCGTGCAATCCAAGCCAATCAGGTTCACCACCAGTTTTTCATCTCCCGGCAAATCCAGAGTTTTCTCCACATAGGGTGTATTCAAAAACCAAGTGCCGATTTCGATGGTCAAGTCATTCATCGATTTACCTGAAACATCCATTTGTGACAGCTCGGCCAAGCTTGCCTCAAGTCGTTCTCGGCTTTCGGAGGAACAAACTGTTTGTCCTTGTGCCAAAAAAGAAATAAAAAGGAATAAGATGGAAAGCAGTCTCATGGGATAAGAAATTAGGAAATACTTTCAAAATGTACAGCTTTTTAATAAATGCAGTGCTGTTTTTGAAAAATGACTTTCAGAATAATGGATTTATTGGTGGTCAAGTCTCCCTTTTTTTTAACCTAGATGTCTTGCCCAAAAGTCAGCAAATTATGATCTGGATCAAGAAGGGAAAATTCCCTTTGCCCCCAAGGTTTGGTCTGCAAATGTCCATTTGGATGGATTGGGATTTTTTTGTCCAAAAGGGACTGATAAAATCCATCGATATCGTCAGTCCTGATGTAAACCTGTCCATAATTTTCTTTAGGATCGAGAGCCTTGAATTCAAAAAAGTGGATCTCAATCCTGTCTTTTTTGACCATCAGGTAGCCATCATAATCAGAATTTCCAGATTCCTGAAAACCTAATTTATTCATGTAATAATCCCGTGTGATAGTTTTGTCACGCATGGGAAGTTTGGGATGGATTTCTGTGAGCATGGCTGATGGAGAATAATTAGATGTGGAAGATATGAAATGAATCGATGGTACTATGCGATTAAAATTACTCAGTTTTGATAGCAAATCAAATCCACCTATCAACCTTCCCTTTTGGCTTCATCGATTTGATGAAGGAGGTCAAATGACTTCATTATTGGATCCCATTCTATTCCCCCTAGCAATAGCCTGAACCACTTTTTATCCCGGTTTTCGAACCTGATATTTCTGAAAAGCCAGATTCCCAAGTAGCACATTCCCAAAGCAACCCCTACATGAATCGAAATTTGAAGGAAGTTGAGATTTTGGAACATTTCCTTTGTCCAAAAAAAGACCGACCAGGCAGGCAGTTGCAAAAACAACAACCTTGTGATCCAAATAGTGCTCGATTTCAGTTTGGCGATCTTTTCCTGTGTGTGAAGGATGGGGTCATTAATGTCGACCAAATTGATCAACACGAGCTGGTATATATAAATCCCTATTGCCAACTTGGTAAGGAAAATATGGATACCAACGGAGATCAAAAACATTGGGCTTGCTGCCGGCCAAATATTGAAGACGATCATATCAAGCAGTCCAACCCAGATTATTCCAAGTAGGATGGCAAAGATTTTCATCGGCTGCATGCCGGAAAGAAGTGATTTTACCTTGATTTTGGTGATGTCCTGTGCATTCTGCCTGTTGAGCACAAGGTTTTCTGAGAGCTTTTTGTCGTATGATTCCCAGAGGGCGAGGAGTTGGTTTTCTTCCATGACTTTATTTGTTCAATGCGGCAAATTTTTGTTTTAAATTCTGTTTGATGCGGGAGACTTTGGTCGAGACATTTGCTACTGTGAGTCCGAGGATGTCTCCGATTTCCTGTTGGCTGTTTCCTTCGAGGTAGAGCAGCATCACTGCACGGTCGATTTCTTTAAGTTCTTTGATAAATTTTTGAAGCAATTCAAGGTCTTCATTCTTTTCTTCCGGGATATTTTTGTCTGACAGTGAAATGACTTCATCCGAAAATGGCTGACTGATCTTTCCCCTTCGGTTCTCTTTTCTGTAAAAAGAAATGGACACATTCAGCGCAATTCGGTA
>NZ_CDSBKL010000125.1:0-10418 GCF_977115555.1 Aquiflexum sp. | reverse complement strand
AAATCATACAACAAAGCGAAAGCTTTTTCATCGCCTTCTCTGAGTTGGGAGACTCCAGAGGGAATGTCAAATGCTTTATCTTTATTCATCTCAGTCAAATATTAATTTCTGATTAATAGAAAAGCTTTCAGTGAATTTACCAATAATTACTTTTGCGTGCATCAATATCTGAAATATTATTCTGCCATGTTTTGATAACTCAATATAAATATGCTTTCACAAAAAATCAATAGCCTGCTAGATTTCAGAAATGTTTTGCCTGAACTAAGGTAGAATAGTATGGTGAAAAGGTGAAAAATTCAAAGAACCAATTCAAATTCTGATACAATCTTAAAAAACCAAAGCCCTGATAAAATCAGGACTTTGTAAAAATTAATCTTCCGGATAGGGGATGTAAACAAAACTTGTAAAAACCCCATCCATTACAAAGAGACAACAGAATTCGTCAGGGTCTTTGTAAGCCGCTTTGAATTCATCCAACAATTCTTCTGCAATGAGTTTCCTTTGGATAAACTCATCTACATAGGTGATAAAATAATTCCAATCCAAATCTTTTTCTACCTTACCCAAAAGTAATTTTCCGATTGGCTGCACTTCTTTAGAAATAGGGAATATCGGAAAATCCGAAAATTTCCTGCTTCTGACTTGGTAGGATGCTTCTTTGAGGATATCAGAGACTTTGACAAAATCTTTGGTGATTGTACCAAGGTATTTGCCGCTTAGTTCCGGGTCATTGAAGTCTGAAATCATGGTTTTAAAGTTAAGCGTACAACATTTTCAACATGGTAGGTCTGAGGAAACATGTCCACAGGCTGTATTTTATCTACCGTATATTTTTCTGAAAGCCAAGCAACATCCCTCGCTTGGGTGGCAGGATTACAACTCACATAAACGATTTTGGGAGCTTCCAATTTTAAGAGCATTTTGACAACGTCCTCGTGCATCCCTGCCCTTGGAGGATCTGTGATCACGACATCAGGTTTGGGATGCTTCCTTGCGAATTCCTCGGTCAAAATATCCTTGAGATCACCTGAATAAAACTGTGTGTTCTCGATCCCGTTGACTTTGGCGTTCAGTCTTGCATCCTCTATGGCTGCATCGACATATTCAATACCGATAACTTGTTTTGCGTTTTTTGAGACAAAATTGGCTATTGTTCCGGTTCCTGTATACAAGTCAAAAACAACTTCATTACCTTTTAAATCTGCGAATTCCCTTGCCACTTTATATAATTCGTAAGCCTGTTCCGAATTGGTCTGGTAAAAAGATTTAGGTCCGATCCGGAATTTTAGGCCTTCCATCTCTTCTTCGATATAGTCTTTACCTGCAAATGTGATGACATCAAGGTCATTGAATGTTTCGTTTTTTTTCAGGTTAATGATATATAGAAGGGATGTAATCTGAGGAAATTTTTGATGGAGAAATTCCATTGCTTTCGTTATCGCATCCTCATCGCTCTCTCCAAACTGTACGATGACCATGGATTCACCGGTACTTGTGGTTCTGATGATCAGGTTACGCAGGAGACCCGCCTGATTTCTGATGTCATAGAAAGACAGGTTTTCTGCCAAAGCGAAGTCCCTTAATGCAATCCGTACTTCGTTGGAAATATTTCCCTGAAGGTAGCAATGCTCAATGTCTATGATTTTGTCAAACATCTTTGGGATATGAAATCCCAATGCATTTCTTTCAAATTGCTCCCCCGAATTGATTTCCTCCCTTGTAAGCCATCGGTTGTTGGAGAAAGTAAAGTCAAGTTTGTTGCGGTAATATTGGGTTTTGGCTGAACCTAAAATTGGCAATACTTCAGGTATTTCCACTTTTGCTATCCTTTCAAACTGATCGACCACCTGCTGTCTTTTGTAGTTTTTTTGGAGATCGTAGTTGATATGTTGCCACTTGCAGCCTCCACAAGTACCAAAATGGGAGCAAAAAGGATCTATCCTATCTTTGGAATATTCATGAAATTTGATGGCTTCTCCTTCCATGAAAGAACTTTTTCCCCGGCTTATTCGGACATCTACAAGGTCACCGGGAGCCGTATTACCAACAAAAACCACCTTACCTTCATAATGGGCGACACACTTACCTTCAGCAGCTATCCTTTCAATCCTCAGGTTAGGTATTACCTTATTTTTCATCTTTCTTGACATGGGCGCAAAAATAAGGGTTTGGATCGGAAGATTGGAGAAATGAAAAATTAAAAATCGGTGGCAAATCTCCTTCAAATCCCCAAAAGCCAAGAAACACTCATTCTTCCCAAAAACATCAAGTCTGATTGCAAGGCTTCAAGTCGAATTTTTATCTTTAAGCTTTCAAAGCTGTTTTCATGAAATTAAAAGATAAAGTCGTTATAGTGACCGGAGCTACTTCAGGGATAGGGGAAGCCTGCGCTTTGGTGTTTGGTAGAGCAGGTTCCAAAATCGTAATCACAGGAAGGTCCCAAGTGAAATTAGACCATGCCTTAGAACGGCTAAAGAAGGCAGGCATTGATGCTTTAGGGATTATGGCTGATGCAGGTTCGGAATCTGACAATAAAAAAATGGCTGAGGAAACCGTCAAACATTTTGGTAGGATCGATATCCTGGTCAACAATGCCGGAATTTCTATGAGGGCACTTTTTGAAGATCTTGATATGGAGGTTTTCAGAAAAGTGATGGATACCAATTTTTGGGGAACAGTCTATGCTACCAAATATTGTCTACCTGAGATTTTGAAGAACAAAGGTTCTATTGTAGGAGTATCCTCCATCAATGGCTATCGAGGGACTCCTGCCCGAACTGCATACACAGCCAGCAAATATGCGATGAACGGATTTTTTGAATCGCTCCGTACAGAAGTCATGAAAAGGGGAGTACATGTTTTGGTAGCCTGTCCGGGTTTTACTGCTTCGAATATCCGTAACAACGCCCTTACAGCGGATGGATCCGTACAAGGAGAATCACCACGCGAAGAAGAAAAAATGATGACTTCTGAGGAAGTTGCTGAGGAGATTTTCAATGCCACTGTCAAAAGGAAAAGAGACATTGTTCTGACAAGACAGGGAAAACTTGCAGTATTTCTAAATAAGTGGATGCCTGGAATCATGGATGGAATTGTCTACAACCACATGGCAAAAGAGAAAGATTCCCCATTCAAATAAACCTATGCTCAAGGATACCTTTCAGATTTATCTCAATAGGTTATTGGACCTTTCCAGCAGGAACAGGTCGATTTACCTGTCACGATTGATACCCAATCAGATGATAGATTTGAATGACTTGGATTTTCTTAACCATCAACCTGCATTTGGCCTTGTTGAGTCTCTTTTGGCTAAAGATAAAAAAGTGACATTGATTCCGTTTGCGGACCCACGGGACAAACAGGTCAATGTTCTTTCCCAAAGGCTAAACAGGCTATCCCATTCGGTCAAAGTTGCAGAAACCGAAACAGGTGAAAAAAGTCTTTTTGTCGGTTGGCCATTTGTGGAAGGAAAATTAATCAATGAACAAGTCATCAGATGCCCCTTGATTTTCTTTCCTATTGAACTGGTAAAAGTTGAAAACGAATGGATTTTGGAAAGGAATGGCTCTGATTCCCCATTTTTCAACAAAGCATTTTTATTGGCTTATGCCTATGCTTATGGCAAAGACCACAATTATTTCGGGGAAGAAAATCCTTTGGAAAGTTTTTCAACCGATCCTATTGGTTTCAGGAATGACCTTTATGCGCTGCTGAAGCAAGAGTTTTTTTTAAGCTTCAATACTGAATTATATGAGAATAAGATCAAAGCTTTTCCTGACTCTTCCAAGTCCTTAGACGAAGAGCAGCTTAAGACAGGGAAGCTTCAATTGAAGCCTTATGGCGTACTTGGTCAGTTTTCCCAAAAAGCAAGTTTTTTGATCCAGGACTATGAAGAACTTATGGCGGGAGAGGAGTTTCCAGATTTGGAATCCTTATTCCAAAAATGGTTTGCTCCTGAGCATATTCAGCCAAATGCTGTTCGTGAGGACCAGATGTTTACCGTTTTTCCTGTGGATGCGAGTCAGGAAGAGGTCATCAAATCAGTAAGGGAAGGACGGTCCTGTGTCGTCGAAGGACCTCCTGGAACAGGAAAATCACAACTCATCAGTAATCTTGCCATTGATTTTATAGCTAGAGGAAAGAAAGTTTTGATCGTTTCGCAAAAACGCGCTGCATTAGATGTGGTTTTTAAAAGGCTTTCAAATGAAGGGTTTGGAGCTTTCTTGTCTTTGGTACATGACTTTCGTGCGGATAGAAAAGCCTTATACAAAAAAATTCATGACCAAATTTTGTCATTGGACCGTTATCAGGAAATGAACCGTGGAATTGATGCTATCCAATTGGAAAGGCAGTTTTCACAGCATTCCAGTTTGATTGATTATCATAGCGATTATTTTTCAAGTCTGAAAAAAGCCCTGTTCAATACCGAGGAATGCGGTGTTCCGATCAAGGAATTGTACCTGAGTTCCAAGCTGTCGGATGAAGCATTTGACATGAACCAATTTTACCGGAGGTTCCATGCAGGCAGGGTCAATGATTTTTTGAGGGATTTCAGGAGCTACACCTCGTTGTTCAGAAAATATCAAAACCCGGAGTCCTTTTGGTTACATCGGGTTGACTTCAGCAGTTTTGAACCGGCGGTTTCCAAGAGGATGCGGGAAGTCATGTCAGAGATTCAAAAACTGAAGCAAAGTTTTGAAGATGATTTTTCGGATTTAAAATCTTTTGATTCGTCCTTTCTGTTTTCTTTTTTTGAGCAAAAACAAAAGATTCAGGAGTTATTGAAGTTGCTGAAGCAGGAAGAAAACCTGACTCTTTTTTGGTCCCTGAAAGATTTGCCAACAAATGATGTGGATCTTCTTTGGTTGGAACATAAATTGGATGCCATCAAGTCTCTTTTTGCAGAAGAAGGTATCGAATGGCACTGTAGAGACGGCGAAGTCGAAATTCACTTACAGCTTTCTCTTGAGTTTTTGGAAAGGAAAAAGGGATGGAGGAGGAATTTTCCACTTTTATGGAAAAAGAAAAGATTTCAGCCGGTTTATCGACTGCTTTTTGAAAACAAGTTGCAGGCCAATGTGCAAGGGATCAAAACACTGATCAAAAAACTTGAAAACAGATTGAATCTCAATCATGTATATTCTCTCTTAGGTGAAAAAAATTGGATCGACCTTCCAAAAAAGCCATTTGATTTTGCTTCCTTCAACCATATCTCAGGTATTTATTCTGAAACTGTCAAGGCCAAGATTTTATTTCATGGATTCGGGTCATTGGAGGAAGTTTTGGAAGAAAATCTGAATTCAGGAACCGGATTTGTCCAAAGGCTTCAATTGGTCCTGGCTCATATAGAGGAATTGGAATCAAAAATCCCTTACTGGTCACTCTATCTAAGCAAAATCCAGATACAGCACCTGATAACTGAGCATATAGAGAAGGGAGTTTTATTTCTAGAATCTCAGGTAGATGAAGTTTTTCAAGATTTGGTGGTATTTGACAGGCTTAGGAACAGGCTCAAAGAACAGGATGTGCTAGTCATGGAAAAAATGCTTGCCACTTACCCAAACAGAGATTTTGAGGACTTGAAAAACCTGTTCTTGGCAGGATTGAAATTGAGTTGGATTGGGCATATTGAGACAAAATATCCATTACTTCAGGACGTAGTCACTTCCAAAACAAACCAAACCCAGGAAGAATTGATGGAGGCCGTTTTGGAAAAGTGGAAACTGTCCAAGTACATTGCTGAGATCAGGTTAAGGGAAAATACTTATGCAAATCTGGAATTCAACAGACTTGGAAATCTGCTTACCTACAGGGAACTTTCCCATCAGGTTAGCAAGCAAAAGAAAATCTGGAGTATCAAAAAGCTGGTAGAGAATTTTGAAAAAGAGGTATTCCAACTAGTTCCCTGTTGGCTGGCTTCTCCGGAGACGGTTTCTGCTCTTTTTCCATTAAAGCAATCTTTTGACCTTGTTATTTTTGATGAATCCTCCCAATGCTATGTGGAGCGTGGACTTCCTGCTATGCTGAGAGGCAAGCAGTCAGTCATAGCAGGGGATTCCAATCAACTCCGCCCTTTTGATCTGTATCAGATTAGGCTAGAAACAGAAGAGGAGGGAATCGAAACGGAGACAGAATCTTTGCTCGAACTTGCTTCTTCCTACTTTCAAAAATTTTGGCTGCAGGGACATTACAGAAGTGAACAATTGGCCCTGATACATTTTTCCAACCAAAACTTCTATGAAAACAGGTTGAAGATGTTGACCAGACTAGAATTGGTAAATGCTTCCGAAAACCCTTTCAAATGGAAGCCTGTAAATGGTTCCTGGGAAAAGCAGACAAATATTGAAGAGGCCGAAGCGGTATTGGAAGAAATCAAATCGATCCAAAATTGCAACCCTGAATATAGCATTGGGGTGATCACTTTCAATTTCTTCCAAATGGAATACATCAGGGAACTTGTATCTAAAGAAGATGATGTGAATCAAGAAAATCTTTCGATTAAGAACATAGAAAATGTTCAAGGTGATGAGTTTGATTGGGTGATTTTTTGTGTTGGCTATGCCAAAAACAAGAAAGGAAAATTGATAGCCAACTTCGGCATGCTTTCCAAAAGGGGAGGAGTCAACAGGTTGAATGTGGCTGTTTCACGGGCCAAAAAGAAAATTACTTTGATAAGCAGTATTGAACCCAATGATTTTAATTCAGACCAATTGAAGAATGAAGGTATTAAAATGCTCAGGGATTACCTCATTTTTGTGATTGATATCAGCAGGGGCAATGGCTTCCAAATACCTGTTCAGACCCCCTATAGATTCGAATCAGGATGGTCATTGAAAGACAAGATCGAAGGGAATTTTCAAGGTTTTTCCTTGGAAAAATTTATGGCCTCCAATTGGATGGATCTCGCCATCAAATCAGGGGATCGTTACGAAGAAGCATTGCTGACTGATGACCAAAGGTTATATGACTCAACAAGTGCCAAAGAGGCATTTGTTTATCATTCCTTGCAGTTGAGGGAAAAAGGGTGGCCGTATAAGTTTTATTATAGCAGGCAATATTGGATGGATAAACCGGTATTGGGAGATTGATCTTATTTTTTAACCACTTTCACACCCACAGTTTCTATTCCGGCAAGTTCCTCAACCCTCATGTATTGCAAAAAGTGAATACTACTGTACTGATTTTCAATCGGGAGGGTATCATACCTTGTAAAAGTGCTTCCATACCCATCTCCGAGAGGTCTTCCAGTCTTGCTGTCAAAAAGAGGGATATCCAATAGCTTTGTCTCAACTGTTTGACCAAGACTGTCTTTCAGTATATATCTCAAATAAAGATTTCTAAACTCATAATCTTTGGTGTATTTGATCCCGACAAGGGTCTTGTTTGGAACAGAAACTTTTGATACTTCAAAAGAAACCGTATCCGAAACAGGCCATGTTCCGAATTTTAGTCCTTCATATTTTTCAAAAAGCCTATCTCCATTACAGCCTGCCAAAAAGAAGCCAACGGCGAATGCCATTCCTAAAAACCTTAGATTCATTTTATTGCCCCGCGTTTTGATCACCTTTGTTTTGTTCTCCTTTGTTCTTAGAATTAAATCTTCTTCTATTGTTTTTCTTTTTCTTTGGAGCCTGGTCAGAATTAACTTCTCTTGGGATTTGAGTTCCTTTTTCTTGGTTTTCAACCGCGTTTGACCGATTTTCAACGTTTTTCCTTGGAGGGTTTTGTCTATTCTGGGGCGATTTTTCAGACGAAGGTCTGTTTGGTTTAGCCTCAGGTTTAGAACTGTTTTGCCTAATTTCAGATTTAGGATTGTTTGACCTTATTTCTGGTTTTATGGATTCATTCGATATGGCCGGGTTTTCTCCGGGATTCCTTGGTTTCTTTTTCTTCTTGGATTTCTTGTTTTTGCTGAATTTCTTATCAAGCATTTCAAGTTCCAAATTGGATTTGTTAATCAGATCTTCCTGTTCCTTGCCATGATTTGTTCTGAGGTCAAAAGGAATCACTCCTTTTGAATTCAATTCAAGAATTTCAGAAACCCTTTCACAGGTGATTGAATGCCAGTTGTTGTCATTGTTATAGCTAAACCACATCAACTTTCTGAAAATATCAGTCTTTTGGAGTTTGGCCGATCCTGCTTCCGTTTGCAATGGTTTATCCACTTCTGGGATATCACTCAAAGCAGCCATATACGTATCGAGCTCATAATTAAGACAGCACTTCAGTCTGCCACATTGCCCGGAAAGTTTGGTAGGATTAAGGGAAAGGTTTTGATACCTCGCTGCAGAAGTATTCACACTTTTGAAATCATAGATCCAGGTAGAACAGCATAATTCCCTGCCACAAACCCCTATTCCTCCCAGTCTTCCAGCTTCCTGTCGGAGGCTTATCTGACGCATTTCTACCCTGATCTTAAATTCTGAAGCAAGAGACTTAATCAATTCCCTGAAGTCAACACGGTCATCTGCAGAATAGTAAAAAGTAGCTTTTGAATTATCAGATTGAAACTCCACATCTGAAAGTTTCATTTCCATCTTCATTTCATCGATTATCTGTTTTGCCCTGTACAAAGTAGGGATTTCCCGGTTTTTAGCTTCTTCCCATTTTTCAAGGTCTTTTTGGGTAGCAACCCTGTAAATCCTTAGGATATTGTCATCATCCTTGATTTTTCTTTTTTGCATCTGCAAACGGACAAGTTCACCTTGCAGCGATACATATCCGATATGGTGACCATTAGGGACATCCACGACTACAGGATCACCTGTGGTAAGTGAAATTCGGTCTATATTTCTATAATATTCTTTTCTGCCCCCTTTGAATTTGATTTCTACAATATCAAATTTATCAACTGTAGGTATACCCATGTGGGTAAGCCAATCAAAGGAATTCATTTTATTGCAATCGCTTGTTCCACAAGTGCCGTTGTTTTGGCATCCTCCGCTAGATCCGGAAGTGGTTGAGCAGCTAGTACATCCTGACATAATTTTATATATAATGGGAGAAGATGTCTCCTCTTGGTTTTGGATTTATTTTATCAAATTTAATACATCCTGACCGATATCCCTCCGGTAATAAATGCCTTCCCAACAAATTTCGGATGCCCTTGAATACGCATTTTCAAGGGCTGATGTAATATCTTTTCCTACGCCGGTAATTGCGAGTACCCTACCTCCATTGGTGAGGATTTCCCCTAATTCAGACACTTTTGTCCCTGCATGAAAAATAATGGAATTTGAGTCGGTTTTATTCCTGCTGAGACCTTCGATTTTTTTACCTTTTTCATACTCTCCGGGGTAACCTCCTGCTACCAAAACCACCGTTGTGCAGGTGTGGGAAGCTATTTCTAAACGATAAGAATCCAATTTTGCTGTTCCCATGGCATACAAAAGACCCAGAAAATCACTCTTGATTCTCGGCAATACCGCTTCGGTTTCCGGATCGCCCATCCTTACATTATATTCTATGACATAAGGATCTCCATTGTCATTCATCAGTCCAATAAACAGAAATCCCACATATGGAATATTCTCTTTTTTCAATCCATCTATAGTAGGTTTGACTATTCTGTCTTCCACTTTTTTAATAAAATCCGCATCAGCAAAGGGTACAGGACTCACAGCACCCATACCCCCGGTATTCAGGCCTGTATCTCCTTCACCTATTCTTTTGTAGTCTTTGGCTTCCGGTAGGATTTTGTAGTGACTTCCGTCGGTGGCAACAAAAACAGATAGCTCAATACCTTTCAAAAACTGTTCGATGACAACTTTATCTGAGGCATTCCCAAATTTGCTTTCCAACAGCATTTCTTTTAGAGAACCCTCGGCTTCTTCATAGCTCTGACAAATCAAAACCCCTTTGCCTGCTGCTAGACCGTCTGCTTTTAGTACAATGGGAAGGGATTGTTTTCTGATGAAAGTTATTCCCTCATTGAAGGATTCTTTTGTGAAGGTTTCATAAGTGGCAGTGGGTATGGCGTATTTTTCCATAAACTGCTTAGAAAAATCCTTAGATCCTTCCAATTGTGCACCGGCCTGGGAAGGACCGATGACAGGTAGGCTACGTAGAATTGGGTGGTTACTAAAGAAGTCTGTGACTCCTTTGACCAAAGGCTCTTCAGGCCCCACAACAATCATATCTACCTGGTTTTCAACTGAAAATTCAGCAAGTGCCTTGAAATCAGTTGGGGAAATTGAAATGTTTTTGGCAATAGAAGCTGTACCGGCGTTTCCGGGTGCAACAAATAGTTGATTACAATTTGGGCTGTTTACGATTTTCCAGGCAAAAGCATGCTCCCTGCCTCCACTTCCTAATAATAATATATTCATTAATAAAATTCGTTTTAGTTGGCATGCTCTGAAATGAACTTGATTCTATAGACACGGATTTCTTCTTCAGCGAAATCCTCTTCCTCA
>NZ_CDSBKL010000124.1:0-10436 GCF_977115555.1 Aquiflexum sp. | reverse complement strand
CGCCCGGTTCTACGACTTTGGCATATTTTCCCTGGATGGGAACCCTTACCCTTTCATGGGTATCAGCTCCAAAAATATAATCCACTCCTTCGCATTCGGGAAGGTTGGCAAGGTGGATTTCCTGCGAAAGGCCAATATGTGACAGGATAATCACAAATGCACATTTCTCCTGGTTTTTCAACACATCGACATAATGCTTCAGGTTTTCTTCAGGTTTGGAAAAATAGATTCCCTTGCTGTAATTGGGGGATTGGCGCATCGGGATCATGGGGTCGTTATAGCCAAGAAAGCCGATTTTCACCCCGTCAATGTTCCAGATGTGGTATGGAGGAAAAATCAATTCGCCTTTTTTGCCATCACCAAGATCATGATACATATTTGCGCAGACCTTAGGAGCGTAAAGCGAACCAAGAAGGTTCTGCATCTGTGCTTTTCCATAAATCACCTCCCAGTTACCGGGAAGGTATAAGTCATACTCCAATTCATTGAGCAAAGGAACTATGGCTTGTCCTGAAGTTTTGATAGAAAGCATAGAACCTTGGAACATGTCTCCTGTGTCGACCAAAAAAGAATGCTCACAATTTGCTCTTTGTTTCTTGATAAAAGCATCCATATTGACATAGCCACCGGTTTTTCTGAATACGGATTTGCCATTTTCCCAAAAAAGCTCATCATGTTCATGGATTTGACAATGAACATCCGTAGTCTGGAAAATGGTGACCTTGAAATTCGTCTTGGCTTTATCTGATTTTTTGTTTTCTGAAAGTTCACCTGCCAGAAGAGGATTGACAGACAGCAAGCCTGTTCCAGCGCTCATAGCTCCTAATTTTTTGAGAAAATCTCTTTTTGTTTGCTTCATTTTGGGTTTTGGTTAAGGATAGGCTTCAGCTTATAAATCATATGATTTTCTGATTTGACCAAAGGCTCAAAGGGTTTATTGGGAATGGAAAGGATTCTCCCAAATTAGATATGACATTCCAAATATGATTTTTTTTGAAAAGTATATCAGTGACTTTTATTACAGCCAAACAGATGCAAATATCCTCTTTATCCTGCATCGCTGTATTTTCAGGACAATTCCTTCAATATATTATCTATTTTTGATTTAACATTAACCTCAGACTAATTAACGATGATTATGAAAAAGTTCAGCTTCAAAAGTGTTTTGGCCACTGCGATGATGGTCATGCTGGTATTTCAGGCTTTTGCCAATGATAAAGAAGAAAAGTCCCTGCTGTGGAAAATCAGTGGAAACGGACTGGAAGAAAGTTCTTACCTCTTTGGTACCATACACATGATCTGTAAAGACAAGTTTTACATGGATGAGAAAATTGAAAATGCGCTTGCTTCTTCCAAAGTCCTTGCCATGGAATTGAATATGACTGACCCAAACCTCATGGCAGAAATGCAGCAGCTCTCCGTCAACCCCGGGTTTGCCAACATCAAAGGAGAATTTACCCCGGAACAAGCTTCTTCTCTCGATAAGTTTTTGACAGAATCATATGGCGCGGGTTTGGATCAATTGGGTATTTTGAAGCCTTTTGTGCTTTCTTCCATGGTATTGGTGAAGATGCTCCCCTGCACTGAGCAGAGCAGTTATGAAATGTTTTTTACCGAAAAAGCCAAAACTCAGGAAAAAACGGTAAAAGGATTGGAAACAGTAGCCTTTCAAATGGGGGTTTTTGACAAAATTCCTCAAAAACTCCAAATTGAGGAGTTGGGCAAAATGATGACTAATCCTGATAGCATGGAAGAATTTGATAAACTTGTAGGTGCTTACCTTCAGCAGGACACAGAAAAACTTTACGATATCATCACGGATAATGAAATGTTTAAAGAATACGGCGATTTGCTTTTGGAGGATAGAAACAAAAACTGGATTCCCAAAATCGAAGAAATGGTGAAAGAACAATCCACCTTTATTGCGGTAGGTTCAGGGCATCTTGGCTCGGAAACCGGAGTAATCGCACTCCTTAGAAAAGCCGGATATACTGTAGAAGCTGTCAAATAGCGATACAATATAATGTCCGATTCCTGATCAGAATCGGACATTTGATTTTAAAAAAACCTTACCAAAAGTCCAAAATCGACTATTTTGACTTTTGGCATTATTCTCGGAAGTAACTTAGTCAAAACCATTCACCTCATTTGATTCATTGGGTTTTGCATTTTGCTTCTTGTGTCTCAAATCTCATTTCTCACATCTCACATCTTATTTATGATCTTAACCATTACCAACCTCAACAAGCAATACGCCAACGGTGTACATGCCCTGAAAGATGTCAGTTTTACTATCGAAAAGGGTATGTTTGGTCTACTTGGTCCAAACGGTGCCGGCAAATCATCACTCATGAGAACCCTTGCTACTTTGCAGGAAGCAGACAGTGGTTCAGTCACTTTGGGGGACATAGATGTTTTGGCAGAAAAAGACAAAGTCAGAAAAGTACTCGGTTACCTTCCCCAAGAATTTGGGGTTTATCCAAGAACTTCCGCCACTGACCTACTCCATCATTTGGCGATTCTCAAAGGTTTTGACAACAAAAAAGAAAGAACCGAAATGGTGGAATATCTTCTCCAAAAAGTCAACCTTTTTGAGCACCGCAAAAAAGCCGTCAGCAGCTATTCAGGCGGGATGAGACAGCGTTTTGGCATTGCCCAATGTCTGATCGGAAGTCCAAAACTCGTCATCGTCGATGAACCGACTGCAGGTCTTGATCCCGGAGAAAGAAACAGGTTCTATAATATACTCAGCGAAATAGGCGAGCAAACGATCGTCATCCTTTCCACCCACATCGTGCAGGATGTCCGTGAACTCTGTACCAATATGGCGATCATGGATAAGGGAATGTTACTTTATAGCGGAACAACGGATGATGCGCTTGCCCAGATCAAGGATAAGGTTTATGAAAAAAGAGTAGATAAAGCTGAGCTTCAGGAGTATCAAAATGCTTACCAAATCATCAGCAACAAGCTTGTCGGAGGAAAACCGCAAATCCATGTCTTCTCCGAAACAGCCTTGAACTCCGGCTTCGAAAAAGCCGAAGAAACTTTGGAAGATGTGTTTTTTGCAAAATTGAATTCTTTGATCTAAATCTTTAACAATCTCATTATGTGGAAATTTATCAAACATGAGTGGCGGTATTGGTTTGGATCACCGATGCTTTGGATCTTCTTATTTATAGTGTCCTTGATGGTATTTGGAGCGGTGTCTTCCGATCAGATTCAGATAGGAGGAGGAGTAGGAAGTGTCTATAAAAATGCACCTTCAGTTATTCAGACTTATTATGGGGTGATGTCACTGATCTGCCTATTGATGACGACGGCTTTTATGAATGCCTCGGCTAACAGGGATTTCAGTACAGGAATGTACCAGTTTGTATTCAGCTCTCCGATAAGAAAAAGCGACTATTTCTTTGGAAAGTTTTTTGGGGCTTTACTTATCTCTATCATCCCGCTTTTGGGAGTTTCGATAGGGGCATTGATCGGACCACTGATGCCGTGGGCACAGCCCGAGCGCTATGGGCCGATTATCTGGAGCGGTCATATTCAGGGAATTTTGGCTTTTGCCATTCCAAATACGATAATTGCCGGGGCACTTTTATATAGCCTCGCAGTGGTATTCAGAAACAATATTGTGTCTTTTGTCGGGGCCATGTTGATTCTGGTTTTCTATGTAGTTTCCCAAGGATTCACAGCCGATCTGGAAAAAGAATGGTTGGCCAATATTCTTGATCCATTTGGTTTTCAGCCTTTGAGTACCTTATCCAAATACAAAACGATTGAAGAAAAGAACCTCTTCCCTACCCCATTGGAAGGTCAGTTTTTGGTTAACAGGATCATCTGGATTGGTTTGAGCTTGGTGCTTTTGATGTTTATGTATTCAAGATTTTCTTTCAATTCAAAAAAAGAAAAGGTCAAAAAATCAAAATCCAAAGTCGAGGCAGAACCTACACTTTTGGAACTTTCTGAAATCAAAACCTTTGAAATCCCTCAAAACAAAGGCTTCTCTTGGTCCGCATTTTGGCACATGATCTCCTTTGAAACCAAAGCCATTACCAAAAACCAGACTTTTATCATTATCGTCCTGATCGGTTTGATCAACCTGATAGCAAGTCTGACAAGCTTTACAGGCGGATACGGTACGGACCGCTATCCTGTGACTTATGATGTCATAGATGTGATCAGGGGAGCATTTTACCTCTTTTTGATTGGTATCATCACTTTCTATTCGGGAGTTTTGGTATGGAAAGAACGTGATGCAAAGATCTCCGAAATCGAAGATGCCACACCGGTAAGAACAGGGATGCTCTTTTCTTCGAAGCTGATAGCGATGATGATCAGTATCTTTTTGGTGCTTTGCAGTACCATTTTGGTCGGAGTGATTGCCCAAACGGCCTTTGGATATACGAGGTACGAGCTTGGGGTTTATGCCCAATCCCTTTTGGTACTTGACATGTTCCAATTTGGGTATATGGTTGTGATTGCCCTGCTTTTCCATTACCTGATCAACAACAGGTACATCGCCTACTTTGCATTTGTGGCATTTATCATCTTGAACGAATTCATTTGGTCTGTTCTCGAACTCAACTCCAACATGCTGAGCTATTCGGCTACACCAAGTGTGACTTATTCTGATATGAATGGGTTTGGGCCATTCATCCCCGGATTGGTATGGTTCAATATGTATTGGACATTGTTCTGCCTGTTGTTATGTGTTTTTATTTATTCCTTTTATGTGAGGGGTAAAGAAAGTGATTTCTCCATCAGAAGGAAATATGCCATGCAGCGCCTGAAATCCAAATCCGGATATTTGGCCATTTTTGGGATTGCATTTTTGGTATGCGGAGGATTTGTGTTTTACAATACAGAAATCCTCAATACTTATCTCAGTCCCAAAGAACAGGAAAACAGACAAAAGGAATACGAACTTACTTACAAGAAATTTGAAGGAATAGCACAGCCAAGATGGATAGATTTGGACTATCAGATAGACATCCATCCCTATAAACGTGATTTGTTTGTGACTGTGGAAGCTTTGTTGATGAATAAGTCACAGGAAGCCATTCCTGAAATCCATTTTAGCATGCCGACTATGCCAGATACTTTGGGGATAGACATTCCCGGTTCAAGCCTTAAGCTGGATGATGAGCGGCTCAATTACAGAATTTACAGCCTAGCCCAACCTATGCAGCCCGGAGATACTTTGCCTATCAAATTGGTGGTTTCCAAAGTCACCAAGGGATTTGAGAATGAGGTTTCATTTACCCAACTTACCCAAAACGGGACATTCTTCAATAATTTTGATATCCTCCCAATAATCGGATATTCCAACAGGTATGAAATCAGCGACAAAAACAAAAGGGTAAAACTGGAACTTCCCCCAAGGAAAAGAATGCCTGCCTTGGATGAGTCTAATCTGAAAGCAAGGGAGAATTCCTATATCAACCAAGATGCAGATTGGGTCAATATGCATACTGTGATCAGTACTGCCACTGATCAAATTGCGGTAGCACCAGGAAGTCTGATCAAAGAATGGGAGGAGAATGGCCGGAAGTATTATGAATATCAATTGGATCACAAATCCCTAAATTTCTACTCTTTCATTTCTGCAAAGTATGAAGTCGCAAGAAAGGAATGGAAAGGTGTGGACCTGGAAGTATATTACATCGAAGGCCATGAGTACAATGTCCCCAACATGCTTCAAAGTCTCGAAAAATCCTTGGAGTATTATACGACAAACTTTGGCCCTTATTACCATAAGCAGTGTAGGATCATCGAATTTCCGAGATACAGTTCATTTGCGCAGGCATTTCCCGGTACCATGCCTTACAGTGAAAGCATCGGTTTTATCACAGACCTGAGGGATGTGACTGAAGATGACATTGACCTGGTATATTATGTCGTGGCGCACGAGATGGCGCACCAATATTGGGCACACCAACTTATCGGTGCCAACATGCGCGGCACGGAGATGATGAGCGAAAGCTTTTCCCAATATGCTGCCCTGATGGTGATGGAAAAAGAATATGGACGTGACAAAATGAATAAATTCCTGAAGTATGAAATGAACAGCTATCTGCGAGGCAGAGGCAGGGAATTTGAAGCTGAAAGACCGATAATGGAAACAGAAAACCAGGGCTATATCCATTACAACAAAGGCTCCGTGGTGATGTATTACCTCAAGGAAATGATCGGTGAGGACAAAGTTAACCTTGCTCTTCAAAAGCTCATCAACGACCATGGCTATCAGGAACCTCCCTACCCTACTTCCATTGCTGCGGTAAATGCCTTCCGTGAAGTTACTCCGGACTCATTGCAGTATGTGATCGATGATATGTTTGAAAATATCACTGTATTTTCAAACAGAGTCACTGAAGTCAATTATGTCAAGAACGGAGAGGAATATGAGGTCACTCTGACTACTTTCTCGGAGAAATTCAGGGCGGATTCTCTGGGTAAGCAAACCTCAGTGCCTTTGGTAGATTTCATAGATATAGGGGTTTTTGGCGAAACTGAATCTAAACAAACCTATGGCAAACCATTGGTGTATGAAAGACTCAAAATCACCAAGCCTGAAAACACCTTCACCTTCAAAGTCAAAGAAAAACCACAGAATGCCGGCATCGATCCCTACAATTACCTCGTGGACAGGATGCCTGAGGACAATGTGAAGAAAGTGACGGAGAAGTAATGTAAAGGGATGAGGGAGGAAGAATAAAGGATGAAAAATGATGAAATTTGAATGAATTGGAGCCTTTGAGGACTTTTTTAGATCTCGAAGGTTCCTTTAATTCTCAAAGATCTAAAACCAAAACCATTGAAACCTACTCAAGATTTTGAAATGAAGCTTTTATCAATCTTTTCGGCTATTTTCTTAGCTCTAATTATACCTTCCAAAATCCATGGTCAAGCATTAGACTTGAACCTGGGAGGCCCATCTGTTGAAAATTATTTTGAAGAAATCCAGTACGAATTTATCAAAGGAAAAATTATCCTGTCGGTAGAAATTGGCGGCAAATCAAGGAAATTTCTGTTGGATACAGGCGCGCCTACAGCCATCAGCCGAAATTTGTTTGATGAGCTTTCCCCTTCCATCATCACCAAAATTCCTGTCACTGATATTGGAGGTAAAAGTGATTCCTTGCTTTTTGTCACTTTAGAACAAATCGCATTAGGACAAACAGCATACACAGATATCCCCGCGATTGTCCTCAACGAAAACCTCCTTTTGGATTGCTTTGAAATCGAAGGATTTATAGGAAGCAATCTTCTGAGAAACAGTATTGTTCAGTTTGATTCCAAAAATAAAATCCTGAGGATCGGAAGTGATATTGATTCATTTTCGGAAGGATTGTCAAACAAAGCGGCCATAGAATTGGACCGGCAAAGCTCACCGATACTTACTATCCAAATTGGAAAAAATATCAAAGAATCTTTGATATTTGATTCAGGGGCAGATGAATTTTATACGATGTCAGAAAGGAATTTCAAACAATTCAGAAAAGCAAAAGGCTTTGAAGTCATAGCAGAAAGTTTTGGTTCTGATACCTTTGGACTTTTTGGTCAGGCAGATGAAGAAAAATCCAAAAGGTTGTTGATTCCGGATTTTTTTGTCAATGGAGTTACAATCCACAAGGTATGGACAGATACTAAAAACGAAGACAATTCCAGAATTGGTTCGGGTTTACTTAGGTATGGCTTGTTTACACTTGATTATAAAAACAAAAACAGTTACTTCGAATTGTTTGAAAAGGACCAAAATTTCGAGGATTCTTTTTGGGATGTAAGTCCCACTTTTAAGGACAACAAGCTGGTCATAGGATATATCTGGTCAAAAGAATTGGAAAAGAAAATCGATCTTGGAGATCAGATCATCAAAATCGATGAAATGGATACCGAAAACATCGATGTCTGTGATATCCTTCTAAACTCACCTATGGAAACATCCCAAAAAGTAACGCTTACAGTCAGAACCAAGAAAGGGGAAACCATTATGATCGAAATATTGAATAGCGTAAATTAAAGCCTATAACTTTTTGAAACTTTAAACCTAATTTAAAAATCGTCATGCCTACCTCCACACTCCATACCATCCTTGGTTCTACAGGAAACATCGGAACCGCTCTTGCCAAAGACCTTTCTGCCTACACAGACAATATCCGACTCGTCAGCCGCAATCCTTCGAAAATCAATCCCAAAGACCAATTGATGAAAGCTGATCTTTTGAATCCAAGTGAAGTGGATGCAGTTGTCAAGGGTTCTGGTATAGTGTATCTTGTTGCAGGGATTACTTATAAAACCAAAATTTGGCAGGAACAGTGGCCAATCATCATGAAAAACACCATTCAGGCATGCAAAAAACATGGAGCCAAACTGGTCTTCTTTGACAACATGTATTGCTATGATCCGGGGTATGTAGGACACCTGACTGAAAATTCCCCTGTCAATCCCCAAAGTCAAAAAGGGAAAGTCCGTGCCAAAATCGCACAGATGATTTTGGATGAAATCCAAGCAGGCAAACTAACATCGATGATAGTCCGTGCAGCGGACTTTTATGGACCGGGAGCGAAATTGAGTTTTCTTAATGAATCTGTCATCAACCGCATGAAAGCCGGAAAAACAGCCCAGTGGCTCTTTGCAGGAGATAAAAAGCATTCATTCACTTTCATTCCTGATGCCGCTTATGCGACGGCAGTTCTCTCCCAACAAGAGGATGCCTGGAATCAGGTATGGCATCTACCGACTTCAAAGGCATATCCCACGGGTCAGGAAACGGTAAACATCCTAGCCAAACATCTGAACATGGAACCCAAGCTTCAGATACTTGGCCCCTTTATGCTCAATCTGGTATCTCTTTTCATCCCGGTTTTGAAAGAAGTCAAGGAACTGAGGTACCAATTGGATCAGGATTATTGCTTCGATTCTACAAAAATTGAAAAGGCTTATGGGTTGAAGGCAATCAGTATTGAGGAAGGATTGAAAAAATGTCTTGAATAAATAATGGATTTCTCTGACGCTACCGGAGTGTTTCAAAAACCGTTCTCCCTATTCTGAATGTTGGAAATACTCCGGCCATGGAAAATATGGGTAAACAATCTTTAAATCCAGATAAAGGACTAAGGATAACTTGTAGTAGTTCAACCAAAGCGATATATTGAATTGTCTAACACGAAATTAAAAATCAACCTAAAATCATGGAAAAAATAGAAAGAAGGTCCACCTTAAAAAAAATGATCGCAACCCTTGCCGGAATTGCGGGAATAGGAATGGTAGCAAAAGCTGAAACGGACAACACGCCAGAGAAAGAAGTATTCAATGTCGTTCAAGATCAGGATGTTCCTTTGTTTTCAGGCTCCACCAAATTGGGGAATATGATTTTTGTGGCGGGAAAAGGCGCCCATTTTGAGGGAGATATCAAAGCACATACGGACCATGTTCTCAAAGAATTGGAAAAAGAACTTATCAAAGCAGGTTCTTCCATGGAAAAGGTGTTGAAAGTAAATGTGTACCTCCATGACCTGAATGATTATAAAGGAATGAATGAGGTTTATAAAGGACGGTTTGGTAATAAACCTCCCGTACGCACCACAGTAGCTACTTATGGTGGAGTACCAGGAGATTCTTTGGTAGAGATGGATTGTATTGCTTATGTTTAATCAGTCTAGCTGATCACTTCAATACTACCGGTTCACTTCGGCCATTGACACTATAAACAATCTCGCCGTCTTTGATGGTCATTTCACATTCGAACTTTTTATCAGTTTCGACTTTATATCCGTTTTTATCCCAAATACCGAATTCGCCTTGTCTCACTTCAATCAAGGCCAAATCGGCTATTGCTCCTTCTGATAGGTGACCAAGTTCTTCTCTTTTGATGGTTTTGGCAGGATTCCAGGTACTTGCCTGGATGATATGGGGGATTTCCATTCCCATGGCCATAAATGTACTCATGACATTGAGCATGTCTTTCATGGCCGCATTCATGCTCCCTTTATGAAGGTCTGTACTGATGGTATTGGGGAAAAATCCTGCTTCCAATGATGGAATCGCCTGCCTGAAATCAAAACTGGCTCCTCCATATCCCACATCGAAAATGATCCCTCTTTCCTGCGCTTCCCTGACAAATGGTTTGAATTTCCTTGTTTCATAATCAACAACAGGCTCCCTGGCACCTCCCAATTCAGCAAAAACGTGTGTGTAGATATCCCCGGGACGAAGGTGATCAAAAAACAATTCCCTAAGTCTCAGTGGAGCAAAGGCCATAGATCCACCAAAATCAATAATTACAGGCATATTGGCAATATTCCCTGCTTCTACTGCCCTATCAACAGGAATCCAATCCCTTTTGCCATAGTGGGCCACCTTAAATCCAACTACGTGTGCCTTGTATTTCAGTGCAGCTTGTCCGGTAAGTTGGGCATTCATATCAGAAGTAT
>NZ_CDSBKL010000123.1:0-10436 GCF_977115555.1 Aquiflexum sp. | reverse complement strand
AAAAAAAGGAAAAAGACATGTCAAACCTATTCATACCTAATCCCAAAGAAGCAGAATCCATCCATATCCTGAGGGAAGTGGCTGCGCAGTTTGAAAGACCTGTGTTGCTTTTTTCGGGAGGAAAAGATTCGATCACCTTGGTGAGGTTGGCCCAAAAAGCATTTTATCCGGCAAGGATTCCTTTTCCATTGCTGCATATCGACACGGGACATAATTTCCCGGAGACCATTGAGTTCCGTGACCAATTGGTCGCTGAATTGGGTCTTGAGCTGATCGTCCGCAAGGTGCAGGACAGCATCAACCAAGGCAAAGTCACCGAGGAAAGAGGCAGGTATGCGAGTAGAAACACCCTGCAGACCACGACGCTTTTGGATGCCATCGAGGAATTCAAATTTGACGCCTGCATAGGTGGCGCCAGAAGGGACGAAGAAAAAGCAAGGGCCAAAGAAAGGGTATTTTCTGTCAGAGATGATTTTGGGCAGTGGGATGAAAAAAACCAGCGTCCGGAGTTGTTTGACATGCTCAACGGCCGGATCCATCAGGGACAAAACGTCCGGGTTTTCCCGATTTCCAACTGGACTGAACTCGATGTCTGGGAATATATCAAAACGGAAAACATCGCCATTCCTTCCATCTATTTCGCTCATAAAAGGGAAGTTTTCTTCCGCGACGGCATGGTTTGGACAGCCAACGAGCATGTGTACAGGGAATCGCATGAGGAGGTATTTGAGAAAATGGTCAGGTTCAGAACTGTCGGTGACATGACCTGTACAGCGGCTGTCCTTTCAGAAGCTGAAACCTTGGATGCAGTTGTTGCAGAAATCAGAGATTCTACCATTTCCGAAAGAGGAGCAAGAATCGACGACAAACGCTCCGAAGCGGCGATGGAAAGCAGGAAGAAAGTCGGATATTTTTAAAGGAGTACCAAGTATCAAGTACCAAGTATCAAGACTGAAAAATTAGATGCATGGTAATTAGAAAAGACAATTATGAGAGTTAGGAGCCCCAATCTCATGTCTCAAATCTCACATCTCATATCTCGAAAATGGAAAATAGAAAACTTATAAAAATCGCAACCGCAGGTTCTGTAGATGATGGCAAAAGCACACTGATCGGAAGGTTGCTTTATGATACCAAATCCCTTACCACGGATAAACTTGAAGCGATCGAAAAAACCAGCCGTCAGCGTGGGTTTGATTACCTGGATTTTTCTTTGGCTACGGATGGCCTGATAGCAGAGCGTGAGCAGGGCATCACCATCGATGTGGCGCATATTTATTTCAATACCGCAAAAACCAATTTCGTCATTGCTGATACCCCCGGGCATGTGGAATACACACGAAATATGGTCACAGGCGCCTCTACTTCACAGGTCGCCATCATTTTGATTGATGCCCGAAAAGGCGTAATCGAACAGACCAACAGGCATTTCTTTATCAGCAACCTGCTCAGACTCGGGCACGTGGTCGTCGCTGTCAACAAAATGGATCTTGTCAATTACGACGAAGATGTTTTCCTTAAAATCAAGGCTGACTTTGAAGTTTTGGTGGAAAAAAGCGACTTCAAAACCGATCAGATCACCTTCATTCCAATTTCGGCATTGAAAGGTGAAAACATAGCCAAACAATCTGAACTCATGCCTTGGTATGTGGGCAATACGCTTTTGGATCATTTGGAAGTATTGGAGCCTTCGGATTTGCATGAAAGCACCGTTGCAAGATTTCCTATCCAATATGTGACTAGACCAAAGACCGAGGCATTCCATGATTTCAGGGGATTTTCAGGCAAACTCTATGGCGGAAGTCTGAAAGTGGGCGACGAAGTGACCATCCTGCCTTCTTTGACAGAATCAAAAATCAAATCCATCCACTTCTTTGATCAGGAATATACGGAGGCTTTGCCGGGTGCATCCATTACGATCACTTTGGAAAGCGAAGTCAATATGAGCCGAGGAGATATGTTGGTGAAATCCTCCGAACTGCCAAAATCTGAGAAGCAATTGTCAGCTACGATTTGTCAGGTCAATTCCAAGCCTTTGAAAGTGGGCGATAAATATACCCTTCAGCATGGCATCAACCGGGTTTTGGCAAAGGTTGAAAGTATCGATTCGGTGATCCATACCGATTTTTCAGGGGAGGTTCCGGCCACCCAACTCAAGCTGAACGACATCGGAAAGGTGAATTTCAGATTGAGCAAAGCGATCCACTTCGACACCTACCACGACAATAAATCCAACGGCAGGTTTATCCTGATAGATGAGGGAAGTCATGATACAGTTGGGGTTGGGTTTATTGAATAATTGTACCAAGTACAATGTATAAAGTACCAAGTAAGGATTCTTGGGAAAATTGAATCAAAATTAAGTGAGGTGACAAAAGTCTTGTGTCTTATGTCTCTCTTCTAAAATCTAATTTAAGATGCAAAGTTTTAGGACAGAAATAGAAAATCCGATAGTAGAGAAAGACATTCTCGAACTGGAAAGAAAGATCCGACTTTTTAGAGAAGGAAAAATTGACGAGGAAAAATTCAGAAGCCTCAGGCTGGCACGTGGTGTCTACGGTCAGCGTCAGCCGGGTGTACAGATGATCCGGATCAAGCTACCTTACGGAAAAGCTACAGGCGAGCAATTGAAGCGGATTGCAGCTGTTTCTGACAAATATTCTACCGGCAGATTGCACATCACCACCCGTCAGGATATTCAGATCCATTATGTAAGCTTGGATGAAACTCCTGCACTCTGGGCGGAACTCGAAAAAGACGATGTCACTTTGCGTGAAGCCTGCGGCAATACCGTTAGGAATGTCACTGCTTCAGAAACTGCCGGTGTGGATCCCAAGGAACCTTTTGACGTCACTTTGTATGCCGACGAAGTATTTAAATACTTTTTGAGAAATCCTGTATGTCAGGAAATGGGAAGAAAGTTCAAGATGGCTTTTTCAGCATCTGATGAAGATACCGCTTTGGCTTACCTCCATGATTTGGGTTTTATCCCAAAAGTAAAAACTGAAAACGGCCAAGAAATCCGGGGCTTCAAGGTCATGCTTGGAGGCGGTTTGGGTTCACAGCCTAGGCATGCCGACTTGATTACGGAATTCTTACCCACGGACGAACTGATTCCTTTCATAGAAGGTGTATTGCGGGTTTTTGACAGACATGGAGAGAGAGCGAGAAGGCTGAAAGCAAGAATGAAATTCCTTGTTGCAGACATTGGACTCGATGCATTCCTTGATTTAGTCAAAGAAGAACAGAAAGCACTTCCATTCAAAAAGTACCCCATAAACCACGACGATTACGAGAATTCCAAGGTCCTTCTTTCACCGGAAGTTCCGGAGTTAGAAGAGCCTTTGGATCTCGCTTATGAGCAGTGGAAACTCACCAATGTCTTGCCCCAAAAGCAAAAAGGTTTTGTGTCAATTGGGATTAAAGTGCTTTTGGGAGATTTCTATACGCCACAAGCAAGGCAGATTGCTGATTTGGTGGGGAAATATGCCAACAATGAAGTGAGATTTACTTTGAGACAAAACATCCTTATCCGAGATGTTCAGGAAAAGGCCATTCCATTCTTTTATCAGGAACTGAAAAAAATCGGTTTGGCGGATGCGGGCTACAATACCTTTGGTGACATCACCGCCTGCCCGGGAACTGATACCTGTAACCTCGGCATTGCAAGCAGCACCGGGATAGCAAAAGAACTCGAAAAAGTAATCCTTGCCGAATATCCCCAATACCTCAAAAACAAAGACCTGACCATCAAAATCTCCGGTTGTATGAATGCCTGCGGACAGCACAATATGGCGCATATCGGATTTCAGGGGATGTCGATGAAAGTCGGTAAAACAGTAGTTCCGGCCCTTCAAGTATTGCTTGGTGGTGGCACTTTGGGAAATGGTCAGGGAAGATTTGCAGACAAGGTCATCAAAATCCCAAGCCGCCGTGGTCCCGAGGCTTTGAGAATGTTGATTGCTGATTTTGAGAAAAATGCCAATGCCACAGAATCCTTTTTGGATTACTATGACCGAATGGGACATATTTATTTCTATGACATTTTGAAAGTATTGAGCGAAACCTCCACGATCACAGAAGCCGATCAGGTGGATTGGGGTCATGAGGAAGCTTATAAAGTAGCGGTGGGTGTCGGAGAATGCGCGGGAGTCGTCATCGATTTGGTAGCGACTTTATTGCTTGAAGCAAGGGAAAAACTCGAGCTTTCCAAAGAAGGCTTGGTGGAAAAAAGATGGTCAGATAGCATTTACCATACCTATGCAGCGATAGTGAATGCAGCGAAAGCGATCCTATTAAGTGAAAGCAAAAGCACCAACTCGTATGCAAACATTGTGACGCTTTTTGACGAGACTTTTATCGAGACCGGAAAAATCGGTTTGGAAAAAGACTTGGCTTCGATAGTGAATCAAATCAATAAAAATGAGACTTACCAAGAATTTGCAGAAACATATTTCAAAGAGGCAATCAAGGTATTTGACGCCATCAGCGCTTATAGAGAACAGGAGGTAACAGCATGATTCAAGCCATTAAACCAAAAGTAACCTTGGTCGGTGCGGGTCCGGGAGACCCGGAGCTGATCACGCTCAAAGGCGTCTTGGCACTCAACAAAGCCGATGTCGTCCTCTATGATGCATTGATTGACAAAGTCCTTCTCAAACATGCTCCTGACAATGCCATCAAGGTTTTTGTAGGAAAGCGGGAAGGTAGCCAAGTCAACCCACAGGAAGACACCAACAGAATTTGTGTGGAATATGCTTTGAAATATGGACACGTTGTCCGTTTGAAAGGCGGCGATCCATTCGTGTTTGGAAGAGGAGCAGAAGAAATTGATTTTATCTCAGCCTTCGGAATTCCAACAGAAATGGTTCCGGGCATATCCTCATCTGTGGCTGTTCCGGCTGCAGCAGGCATTCCTGTCACCAAACGGGGTGTGGCGGAAAGCTTTTGGGTGATAACAGGAACCACAAGTTCAGGTGAATTGTCCCGAGACTTGCATTTGGCTACCCAGTCCACGGCTACAGTAGTGGTTTTGATGGGATCAAAAAAGCTGGCCGAAATCGTCAAAGTCTACCAAAAAGCAGGAAAAGGAAATCTTCCCATCGCCATGGTCCAAAGCGGCACTACCAATGAACAGGAAGTTGTCGCAGGAACCATCAATGACATCCAGACCAAAGTAACCGAAAGCCGAATCGGCGGTCCTGCCGTCATTGTGATCGGGGAAGTGGTGAAGGAAAGTTATCAGTTGGCGGAGATATATCAATCAGCAGTAACTGTTTTGAAAAATTGAACTGATGGATATTGGATAACTGCCATGCGATATTATCCTTTGTCAGAAAGCGGCAAAACAGTATCGAACAATTTCTATGATTATCAACAAATACCAATCTTAAATATGAACACCCTCTACCCAATTTTTCTCAAAGTCCACCAATTGAATACGCTTTTGGTTGGTGGTGGATTTGTGGGGACTGAGAAATTGGCCTTTTTATTAAAGAGCAGCCCTAAGGCGCAGGTGACGGCCGTTTCCAGGGAATTCAATGAAGATTTTTTGGCTTTGGCAAAAGACAATCCTTATGTCACGCTGATTGAGGATGTCTACCATGAAAAGTACCTTGGCGCAAAACATATCGTCATCGCCGCTACAGACGACAAAGCTGTCAATAGGCGAATCCATGACGATGCCAAAGAAAGGTTTCTGTTGGTCAATGTGGCGGATACACCGGATCTTTGCGATTTTTATTTAGGTGGAATAGTCAGCAAAGGCAATGTCAAAATCGCCATCAGCACCAACGGCAAATCCCCTACCACAGCAAAAAGACTGCGCCAACTTTTGGAAGAAGTCATCCCCGAAGACATCAATGAATTGGTAGAAAACATCAACCAATACAGGGAGACTTTGAAAGGGGATTTTGAGTACAAAGTAGAGGCGCTGAACAAGCTTACGGAGGGCTTAGTCAGCAAGGAAAAATCAGGACAATTTGAGTAAAATCACACAATTGGTTCCGATTATGTGATTTTATTCACGCTTTTAAAACCAATTGTGTGATTTTGGCTTTCGCTTTTGATTCTAAAACCGAAAACCTATACCAACAGAATACCTGAATCCCATTGTGGAAAAGTTCGTGTTGCCGGAGAAATTTGCTACTTTATCTTCCAAAAGGTCGTCGATAAAAGGAACTTGATCAGCAATATGGTCAATTATTAATTGCAGCTTTTCATCCAACTCCACTTGGGTTAAGTCTCCATCCAAAGTCAATTGAACATTGTAATTGGAAAAAGAAGGCCCTATAACCAAAAAATCCAAAGTCATCCTATCCCAAACAACAAACTGATATCCCATTGCAACTCCGGCACTCAGGATATTCAATTTTGAGTTTAGTGTGACAATCCCATATTCATCGGTTTCATTACTTTGGATTTCAAAATCCTTGACGTTTTTAAAGTGGTGCAAAGACGCATATGGGGCAATGTAGACACCATGGGGGGCATTGTATTTGTTTTCTTTGGCCAGGTAAAACCTATAATCTACTGTTACATTGTATCCATACTGTTCAGCATTTGAAATTTTTTGAACATTCTCAAAGTTTTTCAGAAGTTCCGGCAGGGTAATGTGGCCCAATTGGATCGAGATAGACCGGTGGGGGTTGATTACTCTTTCATATTGAAACAAAAACGCACTGTTGTACAAAGCAGGCGCACTGAGGTTATATTTGATCACATTTTTTCTTTCCACAGAATCCGGCCTTTGGGCAAAAACCGAACAAGTGATCAAGAACAATCCAATAATAACAGGTAAACTAATGTATGCTTTCATCATTTCGTCAATTAAACCATTCAAAGGTAAATCAAATTTTTACCTTTTGGTACGAAATGAAAATCAATTGAAATCACAGAAGGAAAATTATACCGACAATTCCCTCCTGATTCTATACGCATTACCTTCAAGCAAACCTCCTTCGACACTTATCACCCCAATCGGTAATGAGCAAAAATCAATGCTCTTCCAAATTGTCAATATTTGATTTTTATGGCCCCGGATTAAATCAGTCATCAATTTTTTTTGCAATAAAAGTTATATTGTCTTCTCATTTATTTTCTTTCCCCGTCTGATTTCAAATTCCCGATTTATGAAAAAACTGTCCATTCTGACCATTCTGATAGTTGCCTTTGTTGTCAACATCCAAGCCCAATCCAAAAAAGCCCCGGATTTCAAAAAACTCGATGCCTATTTTGCCAAAATGGTGCAGGACTGGGATGTGCCCGGAGCAAGTATCGGGATTGTTAAGGACGGAAAACTTGTTTTTACCGGAAACTATGGCCTCATCGAAACCGGCAAACCCGAAAAACCTGACGAAAACACGCTATATGCCATTGCATCCAATTCCAAAGCCTTCACTTCCGCCATCATCGGCATGCTCGTACAGGAAGGAAAACTTAAATGGAACGACCGGGTCAAAGACCATCTCCCCTATTTTTCACTCTACGATGACCCTTGGATCAGCAGTCAGGTGACTGTAAGGGATATCCTCAGCCACAGGGTGGGTTTGGGTACATTCAGCGGAGATGTAATCTGGTACAAGTCAGAAATGAGTGCAGAAAACATGATCAAACTGGCAGGAAAACTCCCTCAGGCCTACGATTTCCGTGCAGGATATGGTTACTCCAACCTGATGTACATCACTGCAGGGGAACTCATCAAAAAAGTCACCGGCAAAACCTGGGGAGAAAATGTCAGAGAAAGGATTCTGATCCCCTTGGACATGAACAGGACGCTGACCTCAGCAATAGGTCTGGAAAACACAACGAATGTCACAACACCTCACGGCCGTGAAAATAACCTCAACTTCCCCATTGAATTTGAAGACTGGAGTGAAATCGGTGCCACAGGCGGCATCATCTCCTCGGTCAATGACGTGGCCAAATGGATGATCTTCAACCTCAATCACGGTATTAACGGCACAGATACTTTGCTCACCAAGTCCACCCGCAACATGGTCTGGACACCACATAACAATTTCACTGTGGACCATACCACAAAAAACGACTTAGGAAGGCACTTTTCAGGTTATGGACTGGGTTGGAATCTGGGAGATTTCCACGGAAAATTTATGGTAGGGCATACCGGTGGATTTGATGGGATGATCACTGCGGTGACGATGATTCCTGAGGAAAACCTCGGTATTGTTGTCCTGACCAACGGCCACAAAAGCCCCATCATGGCGGCCACCTATTATGCCTTTGACCAATTTCTGGGAACTGGTACAAAGGACTGGTCGTCAGATCTATTGGACCGTACCAATGAAAATCAAAAAAATGACACCCGTATCGCAGATATGAAAGCCAAACGGGTGATGGATACAAAACCTTCTTTCCCACTTTCTTCCTATACGGGAACATTCCATGCGCCGGTTTATGGAAATATCAAAGTCGTTCTTGAGGCAGGAGAACTGGTGCTCCTTTTCGAAAATTCCCCAAGGCTATCGGCTAAGCTGAGACATTGGCATTATGATGTATGGGAAATAGTATGGGACGAAAAGCATGCATGGTTCAGTTTTGGCACAGTCAAATTCCTGACCGACAACGACATGCAAATCACTGGTCTGGAATTCAAAGTACCGAATGATGACATTTTCTTTGAAGAATTGAAACCGAAGAAAGTGAGGTAAGACATTTGGATTCAGAATTGGGAAGTTTGTTATTCCCCTTCCAGCCTCCTCCAATAGGTAACGCAGGTCTAGAGTATATCTGCCTCGGACACGGAGTATCCCTAGCTAGGACACGGAGTATCCCTACCTCAGACACGGAGTATCTGTAAGGGAAGGTATACTAGGGGGTAAAGGAAAGGTAGCTTGGGAGTAGATGATCGGCATTGTTTGTTGGGCTGAAAGTTAAACGTTTAAGTTTGGGCCAAAACTTTTTATCAAAACCTGAATAGGTTAAATTATGCCTATGTTATCCTGCTTCTCCGGAAGCAGGAAATTAGTGCTATGCTGCTTCTCCATATGCCGGATCGAAGCCGTATCAATAAGTACTTGTAATTTTTATAGCCATGGAACCAAAACCTATCTTAGCCGAAGTGATTGGAAAGAAGATCATCCTCAAGATGCCCAAAAACGATGAAGACGTCAAGTTTGTCCTGACCCTCCGGTATTCGAAATGGAACAGGGATGGCTATTTCTGGGAGATTCCCCACTATCCCGGCAACCTCGAGCGGATCCAAATGCATTTTGGGGAAAGGCTTTCGCCTGTCATCCGACATGAGGTTGTCAGCACTGACCCCATAGAACAATCAAGGAAGGTTGACAAAAACCAGGTCTTGGTCATCAAAACCCGGGCCGGCAGACTTAGGCTGATTTTCGGATACAACCCTACTCTAACCAAAACCATAAAATCCATTCCCTACTACCAATGGGACCTTAAAAACAAATGGTGGACCATCCCCTACTCCGAGCAGTTTTTGGAAGAAGTGAAAGGAAAGATCGGGGAACTTGGTCTGACTTTTATTTTTGAGGAAGAAGAAAAGAAAACTGATGTGGTGGCCAAAGTTTCCCCCTATGACATCCCCAATTACCGGAAATGTCCTGAGGAGTATATTCACAAGCTGGAGGAAAGGAGGTATAGCCAAAGTACCATCAGGGCATACGTGCCACTTTTTGAAGAGTTTTTAAATCATTTCCCTGAAGTGGAATTAAAGGAATTAGGCGAAAAGGAAATCATGGAATTCTCCCATTATCTAGTCACGATAAGAAAAGTATCCTCTTCACATCAAAACCAAGCCATCAATGCTGCGAAGTTTTTCTTCGAAAAAGTCAAAGGTGGCGAGCGGAAATACTATCATGTAGATAGGCCGATCAGGGAAAAGGCCTTACCTGAGGTCTGTAGCGAAGAAGAAATCGTTGCCATCTTTAAAGCCACCGAAAACCTGAAGCATAAGGCAATCCTGATGACAATTTATTCAGCAGGTTTAAGGTTAGGTGAACTCATCAGTTTAAAAATTAAAGACATTGATTCTAAGAGAATGCAAATCAGAGTTGAACAGGGGAAAGGTAATAAAGATAGATACACGCTTTTAGCTCAAAAAACCCTTGAAATTCTAAGATTGTATATCAAACAAGATCGTCCCCATCATTTTTTATTCGAAGGACAGGGAAGTAAAATAGAAAGTCCGTTACCCTATTCAAAAAGAAGCGTCCAAAACATATTACGAGATGCTTTGGAAAAAACCAAGATTAAGAAAAAAGTTACTGTACATACATTGCGACATTCATTCGCCACCCATCTTTTAGAGCATGGGACAGATTTAAGATATATCCAAGATTTGCTTGGCCATGAAAGTCCGAAAACTACACAAGTATATACCCATATAACTACACGAGGATTTGACCAAATAAAAAGTCCATTGGACGGATTGGATATGTAGGATATTAGTTATA
>NZ_CDSBKL010000122.1:0-10513 GCF_977115555.1 Aquiflexum sp. | reverse complement strand
CGACTTTGGGCGGTCAAAACGGGTCAATATTACTGCTTGGAAAGTAAGGCATCGGCCGGTAGAATTTGTTACAGCAAATTTCAGAATGACGACTAACATCACTGTCGATAAAATACGCGCTTTGTTTCAAGGGAAGGAAGAGGAGTTGGTGGAAGATTTAAGGGACGAAGAAGGAACACTCATACAACGAAAAAGAGAACGACCTGTCGAAACGGATTTCCTTAGTTTATTTAATGATTTTCGGATTTCTCTGAAAATTTAGGTTCTCAATCGCTTTGCTATGGCAAAAAATAACAAAGATAACCTATCACCTGAGTTGATTCGATTATTAAAAATCTTCGGAATTGGGTCTTTGGTTTTTGTTTTGATCATGTCTTTTTTCAATGAAAAAAGAGCAAACAATTCGGGAAAAGAACCAAGCCCCATGCATGTGGCAGATGCGGAAAGGATTTTTTTCAAGAATGTCTGATCGGCCTATTATGACATTGAAAGCAGAAGAGATGCAAAAATGACGGTTTATCGGCATGGAAAGCGTGCGAAAAACCCAGAGGAGCCAACCCTTGTTTTTTCTATCATTCTCAATCAAGTCAATGACGAAGCCTATATATTTTTAGAACCCAATTTTGAAGATCTTCCTATCCGTATGAAGTGGCTTGTCCCTGAAAAAAATCAGGAAGGGGAAATTGTTTTTGAGGGAGGTGATAAATTCGCCCATTTTGAATTTGTTCATAAAATAGCTCCTTTACTCATCGATAACGCCACTTTTGCAGTTTGGCAAGCAGGCAATTGGAAGCCATTGTGGACGGATGAAAAGGAAAAAAACGCAGTGTTGGTGACCATAGAAGATTATCAGAAGCTCATCAATCTTTTGGAGTGAATTTCGATTTTAAGTAAAAGGTTATTTCTTCTTTTCAGCGGAAAATTAACCGAATAAAATAAATTGACCCCAAACCTTGAAATATAAATCCTGGTCTGGGGCCAATCTTAGCTTATCAAAACATCACTTTTACACCTGCAAGGAAATTCGTCCCGGCTTGGGGATAGAAGAAATTTTCAGTAACCAATTCCCTTCCTGTCGTGCCTTCGAGAGGAAGGAAATAGCTGAAAGTATAGCCATTGGGCTCGTACATCTGATTGAAGATATTGTTCACCAAAAGCGTAAATTCAAGGTTTTTGACAAACCTTGGTCTCAATGCATAATTGAATCTGAGGTCATTGGTCATAAATGCATTCAGCATCCTGCTTTCATTTTGGGTATTATCCAAAAATTGATTCCCCACATATTTGTTGAGCAAGCTTACCTCAAAGTTTTTGAATGGTCTGAAATCAATGATCGCTGCACTGATGATGTTGGGTGAAAATGCAATGTTTGTATTGGTATGGACAATGACTTCCTGTCTAAAATCCTCTACGGAATAATCGTCGATGTATTCGGTAAACTCCTGGATTTTGTTCCTGCTCAAAGTCAGGTTACCTGCGATCGTCCACTTAGATGAAATCCTGTAAGCAGCATCCAACTCAATCCCTGCACGGAAGGAATTGGCCACATTTTCACGGATATAAGCCCCCACATCGTTCAGTTGTCCGGTCAATACCAATTGATTTTTGTACCGCATATAAAAGAAGTTGACGTTATAGCTCAATTTTCCTTTTTGGGTACGGATTCCTGCTTCAATATTCTGAAGATTTTCATGCTTGGGAGCTCGGTCTACCTGACTGTCTGTAAAGTCATTTCTGACCGGTTCACGGTTGGCAACAGCGTATGATGCATACCAGGTTTCACCGTTTCCAGTTTCATAGGACAAACCAAGTTTAGGATTGAAAAATCTGAACTGATAATCTCCCTCAATATCTCTCCTGTCATCATTGACTCCGACAAAAGAGTAATCTATTCCCCTGAATTGCATGTCTGCAAAAAGGAACAGGCCTTTCGAAGCTTCCAATGTGGCTTTTGCATAGAGGTTGACATCGTCTTTAATAGCCGTATTGTCATAGTACCGGTCACGAATCTGGGTGTTTCCAGCGGTTCCCATCCAGATGATTTCTCCAAAATGGTCACCGTCATAGCGGTTGGCTCCGCCACCGAAAATCACATTCCATTTTTCATCATCGGTAACATAATTGAAGGAGAAAACCCCACCAAAGAAATCATTGTCAAGCCACCTTCTTCTGATGATATCCGTTCTGGAGATCGTCTCTCCTCCGATCTGTATTGGGTCCAATCCATAATTGGATAGCCTGTCATTTTCCCTGAACTGCTCATAAAAACCGCGGCCGTAAGTGTAATGCAGTCCGGCATTTGCTTTCCAATTTCTACCCAAATTTCCTGTGTAAATCAGCTGGTAATGATCCTGTTGGTAATTATCGGTCTGGTTGTCGTAAGTATATGGATTGAAAGTCCTATTGGTTTGAAGCAAGGATTCAGGAACCCCCTCCCAGGCTTGATACGTTTGCTCATTTCCCGAAATGAGGTTCAGCTTGACAACATGGTTTTTCCCGTAATATCCACCTGTAAGGAAATAGGATTTCAGATCAGAAAAAGCCCTGTCGATAAATCCGTCCGAACTTATCTGTGACAATCTGGCATCAAAACCCCATCTATTGTTGATCAGACCACTTCCGATTTTGACCATGTGCCGGCGAGTGTTGAAAGAGCCAAAGGAATTGTCTATTTCTCCGTAAGCTTCTTCTTGGTGGCTGTCAGTCTGGATATTCATACTTGCCCCAAAGGTCGCCGCCCCATTGGTGGAGGTTCCTACGCCACGCTGGATCTGTATATTCTCTACTGAAGAAGCAAAATCAGGCGTATTCACCCAAAACACACCATGTGATTCGGCATCATTTAAGGGAATCCCATTGATGGTGACGTTGATTCTGGTTTGATCGGAACCTCTGATCCTCAATCCTGTGTAGCCTACTCCAGCCCCTGCATCCGAAAAACTGACTACCGAAGGAGTGAAATTGAGCAAAACCGGAATATCCTGACCGAGATTGAGCTTTGCTATATCACTTCTATCAATCATTTTGAAGGTAGTGGGAGTCCTCTCAGAAGCACGTGTGGCATAGACGATAAACTCCTCGGTAAGCAGACTGCTAGGAGAAAGTACAACCTGAAGTTCGGAAGGATATGGAAGATTGATTTCTTGAGAAAATGATTCGAATCCAAGGTAAGAGACCCTAATCGTATATTTTCCGTCAGGAATATTCCTGATTTCAAATTTTCCGGTAAGATCGGAATTGGAACCTCTACCTGTTCCCAAGAGCACTACATTGGCACCAATTAAGACTTCCCCTGAAGCGCTTTCAACAACACCCCGAAGGTTTGACTGCGCGAAGGCAGCCAAGGATACCAGCCAAAAGGCCAGCATAAATACTGATTTTTTCATTTATGATTTTGAAACATGCTGCGTAAGCAACATTTGGTTAAACATCAGAAAACCAGGGGAGATTTTCTGTTTTGTGTTTACCCTTTTACCCAAATCAAAAAATTGACATAGTGTATTGCATGCATGCTTGGAAAGGAATTTTCCTGTCCGGGACTAAATCCCCTATGGCCAATTTAATTATTTGAGTTACTCATTTCCCTTCGCCGGCACTACCCGGATCAGGTATTGTGGGTATGATCTCAGCCCGATTTGTTAAGGCACCCCTAATGATCTTTACGCAAATGTAATGGGAAAAGCACCACATGCAAAAACTTCTTTTGATCTTTTCTGGAATTATTCCTTTCGAAGGAAAAAGAAAAAAGCCACGGATTGGATCCGTGGCTGTGTTAATTATTTTATAGAAAATCGTTTTTTCTTTAATAGCTATTCCCAAGGGTTTTCAAATGGTTTACATGCGATGCAAAAGCCAATCTCATTTTGGGATGCTCGAGGTAAGGTATATTGTATTCTCTGCAAGTCTCTTTGATGATTTTGCTGATAGCAGGATAATGCACGTGGGAGATATTTGGAAAAAGGTGATGCTCAACCTGGAAATTCAATCCCCCAACCAGCCAAGAAATGATTTTATTGTCGGTTGCAAAGTTTGCAGTGGTCCTTAGCTGGTGAACCGCCCATTCGTCTTCGAGTTTATTGGATTCAGATGGTAAAGGGTATTCTGTTTCCTCTAAGGAATGTGCCAATTGGAAGACTACACTCAGGAAAACTCCTGTTGAAACCCCGAATACCAAGAATCCTACCAACCAAGGCAAAAATCCTACTGTGTATATCGGCAAAGCGATAAAGAGAAAGAGGTTGATGACTTTGAATCCCCAAAATGAAACATGGTCTTTCCAAGTCATTTTTTGGATAGGCACAGAGCCAACTCTTTTCTGTACATATTTTTTGTAATCCGTCACAAATACCCAATACAGGTATAAAAGTGAGTACACAAATAAAAAGTAGTGATGCTGGTATTTGTGGATTTTGTATTTTTTCTGGGTGGGGCACAATCTCAAAAATGGCCTCGCGTTCATGTCATCATCATGGTCGGCCACATTGGTAAAGGAATGATGGGCTACATTGTGCTTTGTTTTCCACATGAAGACATTGGCTCCAAGGAAATTGATAGTAACCCCAGCGAGGTCATTTACCCATTCTTTTTTGCTGAAGCTTCCATGTGCGCCGTCGTGCATGACATTGAATCCAATGGCTGATGCCAAACCTCCGAGCAAGATCGCTTCGAGAAGCCCAATGGCCCAAAATGGGGTAAAGAAAACAAGATGTATGTAAACTGCCACAAACATCACCACAAACAAGATGGCTTTGAAATAGAGTGAACCGTTGCCGGTTGGTTCTAAATTTTTTTCTGCAAAGTAATTTTTGATTCTTGACTTCAAATCGGCATGAAAGGAAGTTGCTGTGCTAAATCGAGGGGGACGCATATTGTATTTGGTATTAATTGTATTGACTCTTGAAACAAACTAGTTGAATGTCTGCAAGTTATTTACAAAGGTAGGTTAATTATAGTTAGTAATAATATTTTGAGTGACGAATGGTCGTTTGAAATGAAATTTAAACATTTTTTAAAAGGCAACTCCCAATTGCAAAGCAAATTCCAAGGAACCGGGATCATCATTGCCAAATCTTACCGGCATCGGCACTGTCACAAACCAACTGCTAAACTGACTTGTTTTGATGGTTTTGCTGATAACGGGTGTAAAGCCATACCTTCCTGAAGATTCAAACGACAACAAGGCATTGAGGTTCCATCCTTTTGGATAATGAAACTGAACACCTGGATTGAAAACCAGATTTGCCATCCGGCTCGAGCCTTCACTGAACTGGATCAAAGGGACCAATTCAAAGATAAATCCGGCTTTGTTGCTTTTTCCCATCAAAATAAACCCTGATGGGAAACCTATAACGTATCCATCACTGAAATTATTGGTGGTCTCTCCTCCACTGAATTTCACCAAAGGATTGAGCACACTAAAATATCCTGTCAATCTCGATGGTTCTGTGGGATTGGGTTTGTCCTGCGAAAAAGCTTGGTCAGAAAAAATCAATCCCAAGGCAAAGATCAGAATGATGGTTTTTTTCATTTTGGGTTAGTTTAAAAGTGTTTTTGAAAAACTAGGTAACAGACCGTTCCATAAGGTTTTATACTGGTTAAAGTCTTCAAAACTATTCCATAAATTACAATTTTATCCTGACAAAAATCATCCTTTGAAAAAATTTTGACTAATCCTCTGTTTTTGATTCTGACTCAAATCAATTTTTCGTGGATAAAATCTATGGAAAGTTGCATCCTTTCTTCCTCATTTCCGGATACGAAAGCAAAAGGAACTCCGGATTCCTGAAGGATTTTTTGGTAAAGGTCAAAGAAATATTTTCTCATAATAGGATCAGGATGCTCCCGTTGCGGGTCATCCTTCCAAGGAATATCGATGTCCGTCAATAGGTATAAATCGTATTTGCGGGTTTTGATCTGATCCTCAATCCATGGATGAACTCTTCCGTATCTATGATTACTCCAAACTTTGATCACATTCAGGTCGGTATCACACACCAAGAGCTCTTTGGATTTCAAGCCAAATTTATCCTCGAGACCAATCTGTCCCTTGGCAATTTCTGTCAGATCATCATAGGCGTAGGGTCGGTCCAGGTTGTCAAGGTATTCCCTCGCAAATTCGGGAACCCAAAGGCAGCCAAAATAACCTGCAAGATTTTCTGCCAAAGTGCTTTTTCCCGTGGATTCGGGACCGATGATGACAACTTTCTTAAGCATATGCTTTACTTTCTACTTTGGCGGATTTAATCCATGCAATCAATCCAATAGTGGCCAACACAGTGAAAAACAAAAACTGAAAAGAGGTCAACATCAGACCTTTGTAAAAATACAGAGGAACCGAAACGATATCTGTAATGATCCAAGCAATCCAATTCTCTACCTTTTTCTTTGCCATCAGCCACATGCCGACAAAAGCCGAACTCGTCGTAAATGAATCCCAAGCCGGCACATCGCTGTCTGTGAGATTGGACAACACCCAAAACAGAATAGCATATGATCCCAAAAAAAGCAAGATGGAATGAACGATGCCTTTTCTGTCGAGCCATGTTACAGGTAATTCCTCTTTTCCATCCGAAGGTCTGCTCCAGAGATACCAACCGTAGATCGACATGGCAAAATAATAAGCATTGATGCCCATGTCTGCATAAAGCTTATACTTCAGACAGATATAGACGTAAATGATGGTGCTGACCATCCCTGTGGGGAATACCAAGATATTTTTCTTGATCGAATAAAAGACACTTGCAATCCCAAAAAATACTGCAAAAGCCTCCAACCAAGTCATCTGCGCGACACCTTCTTTCATTCCCTCCCAAATCCATTGTAAATCCATATGGCGAATAAAGGTATAAAATGATAATCAGCGATGAAGTAAGGAATTTATTTCACCTTTGGAAATTTCTTGATCTCCAACAGGTTTTCCTTGACCAAGAATTCCTGAGCCGCTTTTTGGATTCTTTCTTTGGTCATGGACTCGATGGCCTTTTGACCTTCCAACAATGCTTCCCAAGGTAAGTCATACGTCCTTACGGCAGAAAGCTGACCAAGCCAATAATTATTGCGCTGGAGATTTTCTTCGAGAGATATCCTCCTTTTTTCCTTGACTTTGTTCAGATCTTCATCGCTTGGTCCGTTTTCCTGTATCGCTTTGACTTCCTCCCACGCTGCAGCTGTCAGCTTGTCAACCATATCCGGACTGCAGGGAAAACCTATTGAAAAAGAGAAATTCCCTACCGGTTGGATTCCCATGCTTCCGCTTGCTCCGACACCATACACGCCTCCGATCTCTTCCCTCAGCGATTCTATCAGCTTGATGGTCAGGATTTCTCCCAAATAGATAATGTCTGCGGCCTTTTTTCTGTCGTAAGTTGTCTCGCCGGTGAAAATTAAATTGACCTGACTCTTTTCGTCCGTGCCGACATAGATACTTTCAGACCTCCCTTTTGGGGTGCGGATGCCCAAATCCCTGTATTGGTCCAAAGCTTCAGGATTGGAAGGAAGACTGGCTATGTATTGTTCCAAAAGAGGTTTGAAGGTTTCCAAGTCTATATTGCCGGTAAAGAAAAATTCAAAATTGGCCGCATTGGCAAATCTGTCTTTGTAGATTTCCAAACCCCTGTCCAAATCAACCTTGTCCAAATCCTCCGGATCAAATATCGCAGCTGCCCGAGGATGTCCGTTTGCCAAAATTTTGCTTACCTGCTTTGAAAACTGGTAATCTGGATTCGCTTGGGCACTTGCCAATTGGATTTTTTGGTTGGCGATATAGACATCAAAGAGTTCTTGGTCTTTTCGCGGAGCGGTAAAATTCAAATGGATCAACTGCATGGCAGTTTCCATTTCCTTTGGTGAAAATGAACCGGCTATATTCTGAGAATACAAGCCGATGTTTGGCGTCACGGACACAGATTTCCCAGCTAAAACCTTCCTCAGGTCTGAAGGTGCAAAATCCCCTATCCCCATTACATTGATCAATACGCCTGCATAGTTGGCGGTATAATGGTCTTTTTCATCATATAGCGAAACGCCGCCTTTTCCTGTCGCAGAAAAAAGGATCTCATCATTTTTGAAATCTGTCGACTTTACAAAAACTTTTACACCGTTGGAAAGCAGGATTTCGTGGATATCAATGGATTCCACATACTTTGTTTCGGTGATTTTCCCGGGAATAGGAAGCTCTTGGATCAGTTTGTCGGCCAATAATTTTTCTGCATATGGTTCAATGTTCATCTGATCCACCGCATCAAACAAAGCCAAAACCTCACTTTCGGAAGGCAAATGTTCCTTTTCTGAATCAGGTGCTGTGATGACGATGACGCGGTTTTCGTCCCTCACCAATTGTTTGGCAAGTGCATTGACTTCTTCCAAAGTGATCTTTGGTATGATCTCTTTGTAAAACTCATACTTCCAAGCTTCTCCGTCAGCAAAATTCCCTTCCAAGAAATGGTTGACATACCTGTTGACGATGGACCGGGATTCGACTTTATCCATTTCCTTGTAGATCCTTTCAGCATTGTTGAGTACGGCACGCTTTACCCTGTCTAGTTCAGGCTGTGTAAATCCAAATTGTGCAACGCGCTCATTTTCTACAATCAGGGATTGTATGCCAGCCTCAATCTTTCCTGCAGCGACTACTCCCGAAGCTGAGAAATAATCCAGGTCACGGACAAAGTTACCATATCCTGTACCAGCAAAAATGAATGGCGCATCGGGCTTCTGTCTGATTTCATCCAATCTTTGGGTCAGCATCCCTCCATAAAAAGTCCTCAAAAGGAAATTTCGGTAATCTGCCTTGGTTTGGGTAGGAAGGGCTTTGTGCTTGTAAAAAAGCTGGATCTGGATTCCCGGAGCTTCTTTGTCAGTCACGATACTGACGAAGGTCTCCTTGTGCTCGGGAACTTCAAAAAGCTTTCTTTCTTTAGGATCGGCAGGGTTTTCAAGTTTTCCAAAATATTCCAAAATCAAAGCTTCCAATCTATCAGGATCTACATCACCGACTGCCACCACGGCCATGTTATCCGGCCGGTACCAATCCCTATAAAACCTTCTGATGGTTTCATAGTCAAAGTTTTGGACGATTTCCATTTTGCCGATCGGAAGCCTTTCTGCATAGCGGCTATTGTAGAACATGACCGGGAAGTATTGGTCACGCATCCGTTGGGTGTAACCCTGACCCGTACGCCATTCCTCCACGATAATACTTCGCTCGCTGTCGATATCCTCTTCTTTCATCAGGATTCCACCAGCCCAATCACTCAAAACCAAAAACCCGTTTCTCAGTTTTTCCTCATCATCCGAAGGAATCGGCAGGATATATACCGTCTCATCAAAACCCGTGTAGGCATTTAGGTCTCCACCAAATTGGATCCCGATGGATTGTAGATAGGAGATCAGCTCATTTTTTTCAAAGTTCTTGGTTCCGTTGAAGGCCATGTGCTCGGTGAAATGCGCCAAACCTAATTGGTCGTCTTCTTCCAGGATGGAACCGGCGTTGATGGCAAGTCGGAGTTCTACTTTGTTTTCGGGTTTTGGATTTTGTTGGATGTAATAAGTCAGTCCATTTTCTAATTTCCCGATCCGTACTCTCGGATCTAAGGGGACTTTTTGGTCCAGGTCATTTTGGGCAAAAAGGGAGAAAACAGGTAAAAAAAGGAATAAGACTAAATTATGGTATTTTTTGGTTGGCATCTTCATGGTTGTAATATTGGCTTTCCGACTATAAATCAAGTCAAAATTTTGGGAAATTGTTTTGCGAAGCTAAAAATGATAGGTCCAATTTAGGAGGGCTTTCTGTTTTATTTCTCTAATTTTAATTTCAGATGGGTTTTATTCCCTACATATTCGACATTCTAATAATTTTCATTCCATGAAGCAAATCATTTTGGTGGGAATCGGAGGAGGTGTTGGAAGTATTTTCCGCTACCTGATCAAGGTATGGACGGCAAGATTTTCTAATGAAATCCCCTTTGCTACTTTTTCGGCAAACATACTTGGTTGCCTGATTATCGGGCTTTTGATGGGATATTTTGCCAAGAATGAACACATTCCCAGCGATTGGTCATTGCTTTTGATCACAGGGTTTTGTGGCGGATTTACGACCTTTTCTACTTTCTCTTCTGAAAACCTGAATTTATTGCAAACAGGAAATTACCTCACTGCTTTGACATATATTCTTGGAAGTGTGGTTATTGGAATATTGGCTGTGTTATTGGGTTATGTGATGACGAAGTGAATTGGGCAATTGCAAGGAGAATTTACTAAGTAGGTTAAAAATTGTAAACAAAAGCCCTTCAATTGGTTTATAACCTATAGAAAAAGGAATATGAAAAATATATTGATCACAGGTGGTTCGGGTTTGGTTGGGAAAAAAATCACCCAACAATTGGAATCGGAAGGCTATGCAGTCGCTTGGCTAAGTAGAAATCCAAAGAAAAACTCACAAAAATCTTTTGCCTGGGATATTGAAAAAAACAGTATTGACCAGGCTTCCATTGAGTGGGCAGACGGCATTATCCAC